>MGSR01000102.1:0-1648 GCA_001798565.1 Deltaproteobacteria bacterium RIFCSPLOWO2_12_FULL_60_16 | reverse complement strand
GAAATCGTTTTGCGACGCGCTCGGCGCTCATGCCGGAGTGCTCTATGGCGATAACTTTCGTCGGAATCTCCTCTGTGGGAAGCGCGCCGCTGCCGATCTGAGAGGTGGAATTTTCCAAGCGGAGACGAAACCCGTTGCCCAGAGCCCGTTCCAGTCTGGGGAGCAATGGCCCTGCCATCTCCTCGATTTCCGCCAGCGGCCGGGTGAATGCCCGGAGGGTCGGAATCTCCTTCGCGACATCGAGCGATTGCCGGTAAAGCCGCAGCGTCGCCTCCAGCGCCCCCAAAGTGAGCTTGCCGCAGCGCAGCGCCCTCTGCAGCGGGTTTTTATTCATCCGGCCGATCCAGGCTTTCTTTCCTACCGCGAGTCCCGCCTGCGGCCCGCCGAGAATCTTATCCCCGCTGAAGGTGACGATATCCGCGCCCATGCTGATGCGCTCGGCGACCACGGGTTCCTTCGGCAAGCCGTATCGGCTGATATCGATCAGCGCGCCGCTCCCCAGATCCTCCATCACCGGGATTTTGCGCTTTTTCCCGATGGCGACGAGCTCGGCAAGATCCACCTCGGCGGAGAAGCCGACGATTTTGTAATTGCTGGTGTGCACCTTGAGCAGCAGGGCGGTCTTTTTGCCGATCGCCTTCTCGTAGTCTTGCGGGTGGGTGCGGTTGGTGCTGCCGACCTCTTTGAGAGTCGCCCCGCTCTTGGCCATGATCTCCGGGATGCGGAAGGAGCCGCCGATCTCGATCAACTCGCCGCGGGAGACAACGACCTCTTTCCCTTCCGCCAGCGTATTGAGCCCGAGCAGAACCGCCGCGGCGTTGTTGTTCACCACGGTGGCGGCCTCGGCGCCGGTGAGTTCGAGCAGCAGCGCCTCGATCGCCTCCTCTCGCTTTCCGCGCTTGCCCTCGGCGAGATCGTATTCGAGATTGACCGGGCTGCCGCCCACGCGACAGACCGCCTCGATCGCCGCCTGGGGAAGGAGCGCCCGCCCGAGATTGGTGTGGAGGATCGTGCCCGTAGCATTGATGACCCGAACGAGTTTGGGCTCTCCCTCAGCGCCCGCGCGCCTTCTGACGCGCTCCAAGATCCCGTCCTCCTTGAGGTCGCCGTCTTTAAGGGCATTGCCGTCCTGGATCGCCCGGCGCAGATCGTCCAACACCTCGCGGCATTTCTGTGTCACGTAGTCGCGGCTGAACCGGGCCAGCAGCGCCCCGCATTCGGCATGATTGAGGAGGCGGTCGACGGAGGGAAGCTCCCGCAAAAGATTTTTCGTGCGCTCTGCCATGGGCAAAAATCAGGTTTGCACAAGCAAAAGCATAATTCAACACTGCTGGAAGTCGTTCGGGGATCGGCCTCTCGCGCCGAAGGCATGACCCTCTGACGGCGCCTCCGCCCCAGGGCTTCCGGGCTCCCGTTCGCTCCACGGCCTCCCGCAGCGACCCTTCCGGGACTTGCTTGGACGAACCTTCCGGAATTCCCTCCGGTCAGTTCCGGCTTTCATCCTGTGCAAGTCCTCGGTGGGTACCCCGCTGCTCCGTCCATGTTCCGCTCAGGGAGCCCGCTCAGCCCTCTCCCTCCCCCAAGCAGGGGACCTCCCGCCCCTGGAGCGAAGATCGACTCCGAGCCGTCGGAGATCTCTGCGAAGCCG
>MGSR01000101.1 GCA_001798565.1 Deltaproteobacteria bacterium RIFCSPLOWO2_12_FULL_60_16 | reverse complement strand
AGCTCGTCCCAGTGGCAATAGAATTCTCCCTGGCATCGGGGGCAGGTAACCCAGAATATTTTCGCCATGAGCCTCTTCCTTCCTGTTTGATCCGCCCTAGGTCTTAGGCAGGCGATCAAGAATCGCCGGCGGGATAAAATCCTCGATCCGAGTTCGAGCCAGGGCCTCTTCAGGCACACGCACTCGAGCGGCAAAGGGCCGCTTCGCCGGACGGGTCGCATCGATGATCATCTTGGCGGTCATGATGTCGTCCGTCTGCGACGGATCCAGCATGTTTCCCTTCACATTTTTTAAAATGTCCACGTCCTGGTCCGCCTGCACACGCGTCGCGACAGCCCACATCACTTCTTCTTCATTGTAGACATCGATATCGGCATCCACGACCACCACGTGCTTGACAAAATCGCATCCCGCCAGCGCCGCCAGCGCGGCCTGCTTGGTCTCGCCATCGATCTTCTTGTCGATCGAGACGTAGCAATGAAAACGGCCGCAGCCTGAGATGGGAAAATGGACCGCCTTTGCCGTCGGCACGATCCCCCGTATCAAATTGAAGAGGCTCCCCTCTTTGGGAATTCCTCCCAGAATCCAATTGTCCCGGTGGCCGACAAAGATGTGCTGGAAGACGGCGTCGCGCCGGTGGGTGATCGCCGTCACCTCGATCACCGGCCGGAGCCGCTGGGGGCCATAATAGCCGGGAAATTCCCCAAACGGCGCCTCCACTTCCTTAACATTGGGAAGCACGTGCCCCTCGATGACAATCTCCGCGTCCGCCGGCACCATAAAATCCTCTCCCCAAGTCTCGGATGCCGTGAGCCGCAACGGCTCTCCCATGATGGCCCCGACGCGGGCGTAGTCATCGACACCGAACGGAGAAACATTCAGCGCCCCGAGATAGAAGGAAGGGTGATGGCTGACCACGATAGCGACCGGCGTCGGCCGCTTTTTTTCCTCGTTCTTCCGGTGAATCTGCCAGTTGTGCCGCGGGGACATATGGATGCCGAGCCGCCTCGGCCCCTTCACCATGTTGCGGAGAAAGGCCAGGTTGTAGAAACCATCCTCCGGGTCCTTCATCACAGGAGTCATGTCGATGTAGGGAGCGGGGTCCATAGCGTGATGGCGCACAATCGGGAACTCGTAGATATCCGCCTCTTTGTCGCATTTTATGACCTCTTTGACCGGGGCTTCGCGGGCGGACACCTTGACCGGAGGGATCAGCCGCTCCTCGCGCCTTGCGTACTCGAGGCTCAAGGGTAGAGCCCTATCCTTGGGGTCGAGACCCAAGGCCAGGGCGCAGCGCTCGCGCGTGGCGAAGAGGTTGCTCAAAACCGGAAACGAAGAGGGCCTGCCGTGGAGGTTCAACGGCTTTTCGAAGAGCAGGGCTGGAAATTGTCTCCGGTTCTCGAGGTGCTGCAGCAAAGCGGTGACCTCGAAACGGCTCGGGTCGATGGGGCGGTCGATGCGCAGGAGGTCGGCCGGCAGCCGATCTTCCAGTTGCGCAAGGAACTGCTTGAGCTTTTTCGCCATAGTGCCTCCTAGGAGCCGGCGCGCCGGGTTTTCACCGTGTCGCCCGCACGGCCGTTCTTGAGCTTCCCGGAAACCTCGCCGGCCGCCTCTTTCAGCAGCGAAATGAATCGCGGCAGCTTCTTCTGAGGCAGACGAAACCGGATCCCGGTGATCGCGATGGAGCCGATCGCCAGCTCTTTCTCGTTCAGGATCGGAGCCGCCAAACCCCATGCCCCCTGGTGACGCTCCTGTTGCGAGAAATCATAACCACGGCTTCGAATCACCGAGAGGGCCCTTTCCAGCCTGGCCTTGTCCACGATAGTCGAGGCGCAAAGCTGCTTGAGCCTCACAGTCTGGAGATAGGCCCGGCGCTCTTCCTCTTCCATGAAGGCGAGGATCACCTTGCCGGAGGCCCCGGCGTAAAGGGGAAAGTGCCTCCCGATCGGGGCGGTGAAGCGGATACTCTCGGGACTCTCCACGCATGCCGCGTACCTGGCCTCCCACCCGCCACGGATGCTTAAGAAGCTCGTCTCACCGGTCTCCTTGGACAGGCGCTCCAGAGCCGCGCGGGCAAGCCGGGGAAGATCCGGGCCGCCCGCGCGGCCGAGCTCGCAGAGGAGGCTGCCCAGGCCGTATTTTTTGCTTTCCGGGACCAAAGAGAGAAAGCCGCGATCGCGCAATACCCGCACGAAGCGATAGACACTGCTCGCCGGCCAGCCGAGAATCTTAGCCAATTCCTCAACGGACAACTCGCGCCGGGATTGGAAAGCCGACAAGAGATCGATGGCGCGATGCAGGGATTTCATGGTTATCACATTGTGATAAAATTATTATCACAATAGGACTAAGTGAAATTCCCTGTCAAGGGAAAAATAGGATGATGGCCGCTACTTTTTACCGCCCCAGAGATTGTCGAGAAAGCCGCTCTTTTGCAGCTCTTCCAGGTAGCGGCGGTCGATGAGATCTTCCGCCCTCACTCTCTTCGCTCGGGCGTCTACCTTCGAGATCTCGTCGAGAATCGCCTGGAACGCTTCTGCTTTGACATCGAGCCTCGGCTCCAGCACTTTGATCTCCCCGTTATAAGCGGCATCGAGGATCTTCCTGTCGGTGAGGCGCAGTTGTTTCCCGAGCACCTTGTAGGTGAACTCCCTGTCCGTATGCTGGATCTTCGCGGCCTCGGCCATCGCGCGCAGGAACTGCCCCAGGACCGCGGACCTCTTGGCAATCACAGGCCGGAGAGTCACAAAGGTTGTGGCCGCGTAGGGAATGCGAAGATCGGGGCCGTAGATCACATAGTTAAAACCCAGCGCAAGGGCTCGGGTATCCATAGGCGCAGTTAACGAAGCGGCTTCGAGGGCGCCGGAGGCGAGCGCGGCAAGTGTTTCAGGCGCGCCGCCGGACTGGATAAATTGGACGTCTTTGCCCGGGTCCAGCCCTTTTTGCCGCAAGGCCTGAACCGCAAAATAGTGTGGGTTGCTTCCGATCCGGTTAATCCCGATCTTCCTCCCCTTGAGATCTTCAGGCTTCTTTATCTCCCGCTTGGCTAAAATGCTGTGGGTCAGGACGTTCTTAACGCCGGCGATAAAAACAAAATCCGTGGCGCCTTGAACATAAGCCCGGATCATCCCTTCCCCGCCGGTCAGCGCGATCTCGGCGTCTCCGCCCAGCATCGCCGCGGTCACGGCGGGAGATGAGGCGATATACACAAGCGGAAAATCGATATTGTACTTGCGAAAGAGCCCCGCCTCCTGGGCAATCCAGGGCAGGGATTGAGACATCACCCGGGCCGAATGAATACCAACGAGCTTCTCCGCCGCCAATACTGTTTGCGCCATGGACCCCGCGCACAGCAGAACAATCGAGCAGGATAGGCCTAGGATGATCTGTCTCTTCACGAGCATTACCTCCCGTTGGTCGGTAAGAATTTGCTACGAGCGTGCCGGAGGTCGCCTATTGTGAAGGAGAGTATCCGAGAAGCTCTCGCCGTGTCAACTTAGCGTGACACGGCGCAGAAGAGCTGGACCTAGACATTGACTCCGCCTTGGGGTAATGAGGGTTTAAAATCGCCAGGAAACTTGTCTCTAAAAGGAGCTCTTCATGCCGTCCGAGAAACCCCCGTCAACAGTTATGAACGGCCCGGGAATAGCCAGATATCCGAACATTTTCAGCGCACTGAAGGTCGGCGGCGCCATCTGCCGTAACCGGGTGAAGTACGCGGCCTGTTCGGTATCCAACTTCAACACGCGCGACGGATCCATCACGGATCGGGAATACGCCCGCATGGAAGTGATCGCCCGCACGGGCGCGGGAATGATTACCAATCAGGGGGCCTACCCGGACTCGGAGGGAGCCGGCAAGGCGTACTACCGGCAATTGAGCATCGCGGATGACCAATATATCCCCGGGTTTCGGAAAATCGCCGACATGCTCCATCGCGGCGGGGCGATTGCCATTCAGCAGATCCTTCATGCCGGCCGCTACGGGGGCATCGACCTGGACCATTGCGTCCAGCCCTCCGAGGTTCCGCAGACCTTGCGGCACTTCCGCCCTCCCCGGCAGATGAGCCGGGACGACATTCGCCGCTGCGTCCAGGACCATTGCCAGGCGAGCCGGCGCGCCATGGAGGCCGGCTTTGACGGCGTGGAGATCACGGCCTTCATGGGCTACCTGCTGGCCAATTTCCTCTCCCCGTTCACCAACCGGCGGACGGACGAATACGGCGGCTCGCTCGAAAATCGCGGCCGCTTCATGGTGGAATTGCTGGACGCCATCCGCGAGGCGATCGGAAAAGATCGGCTCCTGATCATCCGGCTGAACGGCGAGGAGCTGATGGACGAGCGCGGCGGCAACAGTCCTCCGGAGTGCATCGAGTTCATGAAAATGGCGGAGCAGGCGGGAGCCGACTGCATCAGCATCGTAGTGGGCTGGCATGAATCCACGCGCGGGGCCTTGGGGCGGGACGTGCATGACGACCAGTGGCTGCCGCTGGCGGAGAATGCCTCGCGCGCGGTGAAAATCCCGGTCGCCTTCGGCCCGCGCTTCTGCGATCCCGTCAAAGCGGAACAGGCCCTGGCAAGAGGCGCATTCGGGCTCTGGGAGGTTTGCCGCCCTTTTCTTGCGGACCCCGAGCTGCTGCACAAAGTGGCGCGCGACCGCCTGGAAGAAATCCGTCCCTGCGTGGGCGGGCTGCTCTGCCTCTCCCGGATGTTCCGCAACCTTCCTTATATTTGCGCGGTCAATCCGCGGCTCGGCCACGAGGTCGAGCCCGAATATGAATTGCGCCCGGCGCGGATGCGTAAAAAGGTGCTGGTCATCGGCGGCGGTCCCGGCGGGCTCGAGTGCGCTTTCATCGCGGCGCAGCGCGGCCACTCCGTGGTCCTGTGTGAGAAGAGCGAGCGGCTGGGCGGGCAATTGCTCCCGGCCTCCAGGGAGATCGGCGGCGGCCGGATTTTTGTCGATTTGGCTCGCTACTACGAAACTATGCTCAAGAAATTTAACGTGGAGGTGCGCCTCGGAACGGAAGTAACGCCGCAACTGTGCGCCCAGATCGCTCCCGACGTCAGCGTGGTCGCGACCGGCTCGGAGATCGAGCATTTCCCCATTCCGGGAATCCATAGAAACCACGTAGTGATCGCGCACGACATCCTGGAGGAGGGCGCTCCCTGCGGCGATCGCGTCGTAGTGCTGGGGGGCGAAAGGATCGGTCTCGTCGCCGCCGAATACCTGGCCTCGCGCGGCAAACAGGTCACTCTCATAGAGCTGGGCAAGAGGCTGGGCGAGGATGTGATCGCCACTTTCAAGTGGCGTCATACCGCCTGGGTGCGCGAGCTGCAAATTCAGGCGCTGCTGAACACGCGGGCCAAGGAGGTCACCGAGGAAGGAGTGGTGGTGGAAGAAGAAGCAGGCTCGGAGCGGCTGGTGCCCGCCGACACGGTGATCCTCGCGATTCCCCGAAAAGCGCGGCAGCAATTGCTGACGGATCTGGAATTCGTCTGCGACGAACTCTACGCGATCGGCGATGCCGTAAAACCCCGCTCCATGCACAACGCCATTCGGGAAGGCTACCTGATCGGAATCCGCATCTAAGGCGCCATGCTAAAGATCGACATTTTCCCTCATATCTATCCGCAGCGATATTCCGAACGAATATTTTCCCGCTCCGGGCCCGGCCTCGACATGCAGAACCGGTTCCGCGAGATACCCGTGCTCACGGACCTGGAGCTGCGCTTCCGCATCATGGATCAATACGGGGACTACGTCCAGGTGCTCACTCTGTCCTCCCCGCCGATCGAGGCCCTGGGGTCACCCGAGGAAACCCCGGAGCTGGCGCGCCTGGCCAACGACGGCATGGCCGGGCTGGTGGAGAAATATCCCGATCGTTTCCCCGGTTTCGTGGCCTCGATGCCGATGAACAACCCCGAGGCCGCCCTCAGAGAGATCGATCGCGCCGTTACCGAGCTTGGGGCCACGGGAATCCAAATCTTTTCCAACGTCAGGGGACGGCCGCTCGATGAGCCTGAGTTCCGACCGCTTTTCGCCCGGATGGCGGCGCTCAATCTTCCGGTCTGGCTCCATCCGGCCCGGCTTCCCGGCTTCCCCGACTACCGGACGGAGGAGCGATCCCGTTACGATCTCTGGTGGGTGTTCGGCTGGCCCTATGAAACCACGATCGCAATGGCGCGCCTCGTCTTTGCCGGCATCTTCGACCTGCATCCGAACCTGAGGATCATCACCCATCACCTGGGGGCGATGCTGCCGTACTTCGAGGGGCGCGCCGGCTTCGGCCTCGACCAGCTCGGCAGCCGGACCGATGACCCGGATGACGCTCAGGCGCTCGGCCGCTTGCGCCGGCGACCGCTCGACTACTTTCGCATGTTTTACGGCGACACGGCTCTGTTCGGCGCGATCCCGGCCACGGAATGCGGGCTCGCCTTCTTCGGCGCCGATCAAATCCTGTTCGGCACCGACATGCCGTTCGATCCTGAGAAGGGTCCGGGCTTCATCCGCGAGACGATCCGCTGCATCGACCGGATGCGCGCCTCTGCCGAAGAAAAAACCAAGATATATGAGGGGAACGCCAGGCGGCTGCTCAAGTTGAAGCTCCCGTAGGGGGCATTTCTCCCAGCTCGCTACTCATCGGCAATACCCTTGGGACCATAGCGCCCTCGCATGGGGTTGCTCTTTAGAGACGGTTAAATTAGTATATTTCGCATGGGTTCTACTATCGATCTTGCAGATTTTCTGGTCCGCACCCCGCAGGGAAGCTTGCGCATTGCCGGCACCCGCGTATCTCTTGACAGCGTGATCCACGCCTTCCTGGAAGGCGCAACTCCGGAAGAGATCTGCCAGGACTTCTCCGCCCTATCTCTTGCCCAGGTCTACGCGACCATAGCCTTCTACTTGCACAACAGGGAGCAAGTGGACGATTATCTTCAAGAAGAGCGGCGAGCCTCCGAAAACCTCCGACGGGAGCTGAAAACCCGCCACAGGGACTTCCTTAAGGACCTCCGGCAGCGTCTTATTGCCGGCCGCCAGTCGCCGGCATCCGCGTGAGCCCGGTCAGATACCTTGTCGACGAAGACTTCAACGGGC
>MGSR01000100.1 GCA_001798565.1 Deltaproteobacteria bacterium RIFCSPLOWO2_12_FULL_60_16 | reverse complement strand
ATCGAAATCGATTACGAGGAGCTGCCTGCGGTATTCGATCCGCGGGAGGCGATGGCGCCCGGCGCCGCGCTGGTGCATGAGGAGCTGCCGTCCTACAAGGGATTTCATCCTCCTCCCGAGACGCTTCCCAATGTCTTCGCCATTCAGAATTGGGCGGCTGGTGACCTGAGCGCGGGCTTCAAAGGGGCGGATTTGGTCTTGGAACATACCTTTCGGTCCCAGCTGGCGCATCAGGCCTATCTCGAGCCGCATTCGGCCGTGGTCGCGGTGGACGGGTCGGGTCGTATTTCGGTCTGGGCCTCCTGCAAGGCCCCTTTCCGTTTGAAGCATCAGCTCGCGAAGCAGTTGGACATACCGAAGGATCGTATTCGGGTTCATATCGTTGCTGTGGGCGGCGACTTCGGCGGCAAAGGTTCCCTGATGGACATTCCCGTCTGTTATGAGCTTGCCAAGACGACCAGGCGTCCCGTGAAAATGGTGATGAGCTATGCCGAGGAGCTGACGGCGGGAGATCCGCGCCATCCGTCGCTGGTGCGGCTCAAGACGGGAGTCAAGAGAGACGGCAGCCTGGTGGCGCGCGAGGCGGAAGTGGTTTTCAATAGCGGCGCGTATGCCGCATTCAAGCCCGGCGAGATACCGAATCTCGGCGGCGCCACCCACTCTACGGGAGTCTACCGGATTCCAAACTACGCGATTCGCTCCTACGGGGTCTACACCAACAACGTCCCCTGCGGCTACTATCGGGCCCCCGGCCAGCCCCAGGTGGTCTTTGCGGTGGAATCTCATACCGACCTGATTGCCAGGGAGCTGGGAATGGATCCCTTGGAGTTGCGCCTCAAGAATCTCTTGAAAGACGGCGACAAATTGCCCGGCGGTAGAGGCGTGGATAAGGTGCGCTGCCGCGAGACGCTTGAGGCGGCGGCCGAGAAGGCGGGTTGGAAGAAATCGAAGGCCGGCAAAAACATCGGTCGCGGCATCGGAGTCTCTTTCCGGCATGTCGGCGGGTCCGGAGAGGCGAATGCGGAGATCTCGGCGTCGCCCGACGGAAAAGTCACGATTCTTACTGCGGTACCCGACACGGGCACCGGCACGCACACCCTGCTGCAACAGATCGCCGCTGAAGTCCTGACCAATTCGCCCGAGGATATCCAAGTCGAGATCGGGGATACCGAGACTTTCGAGAACGACGCCGCGCCCGGAGGAAGTAAAATTACCGCCATGAGCGGGCAGGCGGTGCTCGCGGCCGCCCAGGAGCTGCGCGAGAAGATGACATCCGCGGCGGCAGCGCTCTTGGGTTGCCTCCCCGGCGAGGTGAAGCTGGGAAAGGGTCGCTTCACAGCGGCGCGCGGCGCCAAGAACGGTCTCTCTTTTGCGGAAGTCGCGCGGCACGCGGCCAGGGAGAATGGATACCTGAGGGTTCGCAAGAGCTACCAGATCAAGAGCCGCTCGCCCGTTGCCGCCTTCGTCGCCCAAATAGCCGAGGTGAAAGTGGATCGAGAGACGGGGCTCCTCACGGTGAGACGGATCGTCACGGCGCATGACGTGGGAACGGTCATCAACCCCCTCACGCATCAGGGACAGATCGAGGGCGGGGTGATCCAGGGTCTGGGCTACGCCACCATGGAAGAGGTGGTGACGGAGGGCGGCAAGGTGGTCACGGTGAACCTGGGTGATTACCGGATTCCCTGCACGATGGATCTGCCGGAGCTGAAGACCGTGCTGGTCGAGGATCCGGCCGGCCCGGGTCCCTTTGCCGCCAAACAGATCGGAGAGAACGGCATCATCGCGACGGCGGCCGCCGTCGCAAACGCGCTTGAGGACGCGGTCGGCGTCCGGATCTTCGATCTTCCGCTGAGCGCGGAGAAGATCTACTTCGCCCTGAAATCCTCCAGACCGGCCGTCTGAGGCGGCCGCCCCGTCGCTTCGCTCCGGTGCCTCCTCTTCGGGAACCCGCTCGGGGACTCGCCTCACGCGGCAAAGCAATAGTTTGGTGGGCTCTTTGAACCTGCACGACTGGTGCTTTGGCCTTGCTCAGCGAGCCCCCTCGCTTTACGGAGCGAGCGAGGGGAGCGCAATTGAGGCTGTGGACGTCCGACTGGAAAGCTTCGGTTTAAGCAGAGGTCTATCGGCCGCAGCCGAGAGTGCGTTCCCCGAGGGAGCTATTGCATCGAGCTTGAGAGACGGCTCCGGCTGGAAGCTCGCTCGGCTTCGCAGAGCAGGCCCCCCCTTGCTTATTCCTCGTGGACATTTTTTTCGCCGGTGTGCTAAGGTCGCTGGTGAACGAGAGGTATTGTCGATGATTCGCGTAGTAGGTCTGGTGGCCAAATACGAAGAGACCAAGGCGGCTGAGATGGTAAGCTGGCTCGTGCCGTGGCTCGCCGAGAAGGGCAAACGGGTGCTGGTGGAGCCGGGCATGGCCCGGGCGGGAGGCAGGGCATGCAGCAAGCAAGAGATGGCCAGGAAGGCCGACCTGATCGTGGTGTTGGGAGGAGACGGGACCCTTCTCAGCATAGCCCGCCTGGTGGAGCGGCCGAATGTGCCGATTCTCGGGGTGAATCTCGGCGGTCTGGGGTTCATCACGGAGATTGCGGTTGATGAGGCGGAGTCCGTGCTGGAGAAAACCCTAGCCGGCCGTTTTTCCGTCGAAAAGCGGATGACCCTGGAGATCCAGATCCGCAGCAAGAAGCGCAAGACCAAAAAATTTCGCGTCCTGAATGACGCGGTGATCACCAAGGGGGCGCGCGCCCGGATTATCGATCTGGAGACCTACGTGGGAAAGGAATATCTTTGCACCTACAGGGCGGACGGGCTGATTATCTCCACTCCCACGGGGTCGACCGCCTATTCGCTCGCCGCGGGCGGGCCGATTCTCTATCCTTCCTTGGGCGCTATCGTCCTGTCCCCCATCTGTCCTCACACGTTGACCAACCGGCCCATCGTCGTTTCCAGCAAGGCCACCGTGCGCGTGAGCCTGCGCTCTTCGGGAGATACGGTTTTCTTGAGTCCGGACGGACACCAGGGGGTGCTTTTGAACAACGGCGACGTGGTGGAGGTTCGGGACTACCGGGTCCCGGTCTCTCTGGTGAAGGCGCCTGCCAGAAGCTACTTCGAGATTCTGCGCAACAAGCTCAAGTGGGGCGAGAGATAGGCGGGTTTCCGGATGTTGCGTGAGCTCCGTATCAAGAATTTTGCCGTGATCGATGAAGCGGCCCTGGAATTGGGCGCGGGGCTCAATGTGCTGACCGGCGAGACCGGCGCTGGAAAGACGATCGTGCTGAACGCCCTTGGCCTGATCTGCGGCGGCAGGGTCTCGGCGGAGATTATTCGCCGCGGGGAAGAAGAGGCCAGCGTCGAGGCGCTTTTTGCAGCGCTGCCGCCGCCGTTGCGGAACAGGCTCCGTGAGGCGGAATACGGCGGCGAAGACGAGCTGGTCGTCAAGCGCATCGTCAATCGCTCGGGGAAAAACCGCATCTACTTGAACGGCAGCCTGTGCCCGCTGGCTCTTCTGTGCGAGTCGGGGGGCCAGCTGATTCACATCTACGGCCAGCATGAGCACCAGGCGCTGCTCAGGGCCGAGGCCCATCTCTCCCTGCTCGATGCCTATGGAGGACTGGAGGGCGGGGCAGAGGAGATGAAAGAAAAATACCGCAGGCTTGGTCCCGCGTGGAGCGGCCTGGCGCAGGCCAGGGAGCTTCTGGACAGGCGCCGGCGCGAAGAAGAAATGCTGCGCGCCCAGGCGCGGGAGATATCCCAGGCCCAGCTGAGGAGCGGGGAAGAGGAGGAGCTCAAAGCGAGAAAAAATATCTTGATGCACGCGGAGAAGCTCTTCCAGGGCTGTAAAGAAGGAGAGGAGCTCCTTTACGAGGGCGAGGACGCGCTGGTGGGCAGGCTGGGGAGATACGCGCTGCGGCTTAGGGATCTCGCCAATATCGATGAGGGGTTGAGCGAGGCCGTTGAGCTCCTCAACTCGTCTCAGGCCCAGCTGCAGGAGGCGACTGCGGTCCTGAGGCGTTATACCGGAAAGATCCAATTCGACCCCGGCGCTCTCGAACAACTGGAGGACAGGCTCGCTGAGGTCAATCGCCTGAAGCGCAAGTACAATGGCGCCGTTGACGATATTCTGAAGACCAAGGAGAGGATAGAAGAAGAACTCAAGGCCCTGGACCGCGGGGAGGAGGAAATCCCTTTGCTCGAGCGCGCGTTTGAGGAGGCGCGCCGCTCCGCCTGGCAATCGGCAGAGGCCCTTTCCGCCGAGCGCAAGCGGATCGCCAAGAGGTTCAAGAAAGAGATGGAGAAAGAGGTTGAAGGTTTGGGAATGGCGGCGACTGCTTTCGACGTTCGCTTCCTGAGAGAGGAAAAGGAAGGAGACGAGCCTCCATTTTCGGTCGGCGGCAAGAGAATAACCGAGCAAGGGATGGACCAGGTCGAGTTTTATTTTTCTCCGAATCCCGGAGAAGAGGTCAAGCCCCTGGCCAAAATCGCCTCTGGCGGCGAGCTCTCGCGTCTCATGCTGGCGATCAAATCTCTGGTTTTGAACCGGGGGGATATCCCGACCCTGCTCTTCGACGAAGTGGATGCCGGTATCGGCGGCCGGGTGGCCGAGATCGTCGGCAAAAAGCTCAAGAAAGTTGCCGCATCGCACCAGGTGATCTGCGTGACCCATCTGCCGCAGATAGCGGCCCTGGCCGACTGTCACTATGTCGTCGAGAAAGAGGTGATCAAGGGGAGAACCTTCACGACGGTGCGGAAGCTGAGCGACAAAGAAAGGATCGCCGAGGTGGCCCGTATGCTCGGCGGCGTGACGGTTACGGACAAAGCCCGGCGTCATGCCGAGGAGATGGTCAAAGGGCAAGGATAAAGGCGGAAGGCAACCCTTCGGCGGGCTCAGGGTTGGCCTGAGCTCGGTCGAAGGCCAACAGGCAGTAGTCAATAGGCATGAGTAATAAATCTTACTGCTGATAGCTGACAGCCAACGATTTGACTTTTGGGAGTTGTTCCGAGATATTAACAGAGGTTGGCTAAGTTGGTTATTTTTTATCCTTTATCTCTCATCCTTGTCTTTAGTGGGGCCGTAGCTCAGTTGGGAGAGCGCTTGAATGGCATTCAAGAGGTCGTGGGTTCGACTCCCATCGGCTCCACCACCCTTCGCTCTGGAATTCCTCCAGAGCTTCGGGTGGCAAGCCATTTTCCACCACGGTAGGTTGGCAAGGAACACCTTTTCAGAGCGAAGG
>MGSR01000099.1:4557-5180 GCA_001798565.1 Deltaproteobacteria bacterium RIFCSPLOWO2_12_FULL_60_16 | reverse complement strand
CACTGCTCCATCGGCCGCAGCCGAGAGCGCGTTCCCCGAGGGAGACTCTCGGGCCGGCTGACGGTGGTTCGACAAGCTCACCACCCTGAGGGAACTCGAAGGGCAGGTGGGCCTTTTTCAACAGCCTGTTAACAGGCTTGAAATCGAGACCTGACTAACGTAAAAGGAAGCCCAAGTTTACGCTCTAAACCCAGGAGGTGCCTTATGCAGCGGTCTTATATTTTCTTGATGGCAAGTCTGCTGACCTTCAACTCGCTGGGAGGATGGGCGCACGCCGGCTCTTCCAAGCTCGATGAGTTGATCGCGGGAGCCAAGAAGGAGGGTGTGATAGAGTTCTACGGCCCCTCCACCTTGGGCCCCCAGGGCGCCCAGGCTCTGGCAGCGGCCTTCAACAAAAAGTACGGGCTCAACGTCAAATTGGGATACAGCCCCTCGGGGAATATGACCAGGGACACCGGCAAGGTCGTGGGGCTTTCGGCGTCGGGACAGCCGCCGGAGTGGGACATCATGGTCGTCACGGATGCCCATCATGGCTCGCTGTGGCTGAGAAAGCTGCACATACCTTTTGACTACACGAGCATCGGCGTGGCGAAGGATCGGATCGAGTATGACAACGGAACGGT
>MGSR01000099.1:1031-4376 GCA_001798565.1 Deltaproteobacteria bacterium RIFCSPLOWO2_12_FULL_60_16 | reverse complement strand
GACTTCATAAAAAAGCTCTCCGCCCAAAAGCCCCTTCTGACCCGGGCGGGAGAAATGGCCCAACGGTTGATTTTAGGGGAAGTGCTCATATCGGCGACTCTGCAGGACAGCCAGCTCCACCAGTCCATGGAGTCGGGCGCGCCGCTCGCTTTTGCCGAACAAGTTCAGCCGGTGATCTCGCCCGAGTATCATGTCGGCGTGCTGAAAAACGCGCCGCATCCGAACGCGGCTCATCTCTTCGTGGCATTCATGGCGTCGCCGGAGGTGCAGGCGATCTGGGAAAAGCATACCGGCCATACCTCCGCGTACGTGCCGGGAACTGCGGCGCATAAGTTCGCGCAGGGGAAGCAGGTTGTCTACATGAAGCAGGACCAGGCCGCAAAGGTCGATAAGATATCGCGGCAAATCGGCAAGATCCTCGGCTTCAACTGATAACCCGCGCCTGCCGCTGACAAGATAGGGAGATAGATCTGAAAGCCGAACCCCGTTACGAACCCAGTGTGGGCGCGTGGGAAGGTGTTGCCCGTCTCAAGCCCCAGGGAGTGACGCTGTTCGCCACCGGGCTTTCAGCGTTCCTGCTGATATTGATCGGCTTGCCGGTTGCGATGGTCGTTCTGATGAGCCTTCGCACCGGCTTCCCCGGCGAGGATGTTCCTTTCACGCTGGAAAATTTTGCCGCGGTTTACCTGACTCAGAGAACCTACGAAGTTCTGGGCAACACGCTTTTTTTCGCGGTGGCCAGCGTCGCCATCACTCTTCTCATTGCCGTCCCTCTGGTTTGGATCCTCATGAGGACGGACATACCGCTGAAGAAAACGATTTACGTTTTCCTGACGGTTGGCATTATCATACCGGTGTTTCTCCGGACTATCGCGTGGATCTTGCTGCTGAGTCCGCGCATCGGCCTGCTCAATAAATGGCTGCAAGAGTTATTCGCCCTGAGCAGTCCCCCTTTCAATTTGTACAGTCTTACCGGCATGGCGTTCGTGCAGGGCGTTTCTTTTGTGCCCGGCGCTTTCTTTATGCTGGCGGCGGCCTACCGCTCGATGGACCCGTCTTTGGAAGAGGCGGCCTACACCTCGGGCGTCGGCAAGCTCAAGACGTTTTTTCGGATCAATATTCCGATTACGTTCCCTGCCATCGCGGCCGTCATGGTTTATCTGTTCATGACGGGTATCGCGGTGTTCGAAGTGCCGGCGATCATCGGGCTGCCGGCGCGCATTCTCGTTCTGAGCTCGCTCATTTTCACTTCGACGACGCCATCGACCGGCCTGCCTGAGTATGGTCTCGCCGGCGCCTACGGCGCCATCATGCTGGTGCTCGGGCTGGCGCTCGCCTTCCTGTACGTCCGGCTGGTCAAGCAGGGAAAAAAATACACGGTCATAACGGGAAGGGGATATCGCCCCCGGGAAATCGCGCTGGGGCGGTGGAAGTGGGCGGCGCTTGTCTTTGTCTTCTTTTACCTGGCTATCGAGGTCTTCATACCGTTTGTGGTGCTCTTGTGGGCCTCGCTTCTTCCCTATCTGCAGCTTCCCTCAGCGGAGGCCGTATCCTCGTTGACGCTCAAACATTACATCGAGATGCCGACCCACGTCGGCGCCAGGCCCTTTATCAATACCCTGATTCTCATGTTGACCGTGCCGACGCTGACGATGATCCTGAGCGTTCTGGTGTCGTGGATTGTGATTCGAACGCAGGTTTCGTTCCGCGGGTTCCTGGATACATTGGTTTTTATACCCCATGCCGTACCGGGGATCCTGATGGCCGTGGGGCTGGCCTATTTGGGGCTGGCCTACCGGGGCTACTTCCCGTTGTACGGCACCATTCTTATTATCGTCGTCGCTCACACCATCAACTGGATCGCCTACGGCACGCGAACCACCAACAGCGTCATGATCCAGGTCCACCGGGAACTGGAAGAGGCCGGCCGGGTCTCCGGCGCTTCCGCGCCGCGCGTCTTGGGCAAGATTGTTTTGCCGCTCATCGCCGCCGGGGTGCTCAATAGCTGGATCTGGATCGGCATGCTCTCGTACCGAGAGGTCACCATGTCATTGACGCTGCTCACTCGCAACAATGTCGTGATCTCCACCGTGGTCTGGCAGTTTTGGGGAAGCGGCTGGATTCCCCAGGTTTCGGCGTTGGGGGTCATTTTGATTCTCTTTGCGGCGATCGTTGTCGGCTCGGTGCGTTTCGCGCTTTCCCGCATCGGCGAGATCGGCTCGGCCGCATAGCGCGATTTGAGATTCCGAGTGCCGGCGAGGATACATGATTAGCATCAGAGGGATTCGCAAGTCCTTTCGCGCACAGCAGGGAAAAGTGGACGCCCTCCGCGACATCGATTTGGAAGTCGCAGAGGGGGAATTTTGCGTCCTGTTGGGCCCGAGCGGCTGCGGCAAGACGACGACGCTGCGCTGCGTGGCGGGTCTGGAGCGGCCCGATGGCGGCGAGATTGAAATCGCCGGGCGGCTGGTCAGCTCTCCTGCCCGAAAAGTTCATATTCCCACCGAGCGGCGCGACCTGGGGATGGTTTTTCAGTCCTATGCCATCTGGCCGCACATGAACGTGTTTCAAAACGTCGCGTTTCCCCTGACCCAGGGGCAAAAGCGGTTTGGGAGAGCCGCCGTGGCGGAAAAAGTGGCCGCCGCCCTTAAGCGGGTGCAACTCGACGGACTCGAAGACAGGCCGGCGACGGATCTAAGCGGCGGTCAGCAGCAACGCGTCGCCATGGCCAGGGCCATGGTCACCGAGCCGAAGATCCTGCTCATGGATGAGCCGCTCAGCAATCTGGATGCGCGCCTGCGCGAGCAGATGCGCGTGGAGCTGAAAAAAATTACTCGATCGATCGGAGTAACGGCGCTCTACGTCACGCACGATCAGGCCGAGGCTTTAAGCCTCGGAGACAGAGTCTGCGTGATGAACGAGGGGGAGATCCTGCAGATAGGCCCGCCGCACGAAGTCTACGCACGTCCGAAGAGCCTCTTCGTCGCCAAATTCGTCGGCGAGATGAATTTGATCAAGGCCACGGTCGCCGACCAGAACCGGGTTCTCTCTCCTCTGGGAACGGTGCGGTGCAAGGTCCCGCTTGCCTTTTCCTCCGGCAAGGAGGTGACCCTGGCGATCCGGCCTGAGCACCTGGCCCTACTGCGCCCGACCGAGCAGAACGAAAACGGCATAAAAGGCAAAATTATAACGAAAAACTATTTGGGGGACGCCGCCCTTCTGGAGGTCGAGGTCAACGGCACCGCTCTGATGGTCAAGCTTCCGGGCGACGTGGACTTTCAGGTCGGACAGCAGGCGCTGATCGTCCTGCCGCCTGAGCGCTGGCAGGTCTACGCCTGATACTTG
>MGSR01000099.1:0-618 GCA_001798565.1 Deltaproteobacteria bacterium RIFCSPLOWO2_12_FULL_60_16 | reverse complement strand
ATCCGCCGGTATCGACGGCCGCATGGCGGTGCGGCTGTGGTGGAATTACAAGCTCTACGACGACGAGAAAGCCCTGCTGACGCTCCTGGGATATAACCGGGAGGACGTCCTCAATCTAAAACTGCTCCGGCAGAAGCTCCATGTCTAAGCGGGGAACAGGCTTTTCTCCGGCGGCGTACGAGACTCTTCCCATAGCCCAGAACTCATTATTTCCCCAAGATTTTTTTGGCCCGCTCGATCACATCCGAAGGTTGGTCCATGATTTTTTGCGTCAGGGCCTCAAGCTCTTCGCCCGTCGAGGGAGCCATATCCATCTTTCCCTTCTTCGCCTCAGCCACAAGATCGGGGTCCTTCATCGCCTTCGCGTGGGCCTCCCGTAGAACTCGAACCCGGTCCGGCGGAGTTCCAGGAGGGGCGAACAACGGGCTGCCGAACTGGCCCACTCCCAAAAGCACTCCCACCACCCGACGGCTTGCCTCGGGGGTCTTGTACTTGTCCATAAGCTCGTGGATGGTAGGCACATCGGGCGCCCTCGGATCCCGCTTGCTGCCGGTTTGAATGAGCAGCCGAACGAATCCCTTTTTGCGCCAACTGCCAAAGGGCTCCCGGCCAAAGAAT
>MGSR01000098.1 GCA_001798565.1 Deltaproteobacteria bacterium RIFCSPLOWO2_12_FULL_60_16 | reverse complement strand
TCTGAGATTTGAAATTTGAGATTTGAGATACGCCATTTTTATGGGGATAAGACGCTGAGCATTATGGGAAAAACCCACTCGATTTCCTCTCGCTGCGCCCCCTGGTAGCGCAGGCGAACCGCCCGCGGAAGCATGCGCTTTTCCGCTCCGCTCCATTGATCGACCCAGCGCTCCTCATCGCCTTGAGGGTCGAGGTATTCCAAGCTGAGCCCTCGGAGCCCTTGATCCAGAACCACGCCGTTTGCGTAACCGGCGGATCCCTCCGCTTCCGGCGCGTGCGCGGGAATCTTCTCCACCAGAGTCAGGAGCCCCGTCCCATCCCCCCCCTCGTACGAAATCGTGATCTGAGACATTCCCCTGCCGCCCATGCCCGAGGATAGGGCCGAGACAAAGCTGAGACTGTCCTGTTCTCCGAAAAAAAGGATTGACGGGTCCTGGCTGGAGAGACGGTAGGGATAAGCCGAACGGATGTATCCTGCCAGCAGATCCCCCGCGGACCGCAGCCTCTGGCTCTCCTCGGCGCGCGCCTGTGATTTCATCACGGCCCGATGGCTCAAATAGAAGGCGCCGTAGAGAATCACGGCGATCAGGGCCAGAAGGGTGATCGAGATGGCCACCTCGATGAGAGTGAAACCGCTTTGAGTTTTGACTTGCGAGTTTCGAGTTCTCATGGATTATTTTTCTTAAGCAGACGCAGGGTTTTCAACACCACTTCCTTCTCCCGCTCTCCCTCCCGGTAGCGCACCCGAAGCCTCACTTCCTTGAGATCCCAGCGGACCGAAGAGAGCTGGGAGCTCTCCTGGAAGGGCCGCACCTCAACGCTCCAGCGGTGCCGCCCGCCGACCGATCCTTCCTCCCCTCCATCCCTGATCCCACGGCGGATTAAAAACCCGTCGATGGCCTGCCGGCTGTACGTTATCGCCCTGGTCTGGTCCGAACTTCTCATCTCCAGGCGCAGTCCCGCCGACAAGGCCTCAAACAGCGTCATGACGCCGAGGCCGACGATCGCCATGGCTACCACTACCTCAAGAAGAGTGAAGCCCCTTTCAAATTTCGAATTTCGCATTTCGAATTTCGCAATCCGCAATTTCACTCCCTACCGCCCCGCCCTACCACGACCCTTCCGGTGAGCGAGTCGAGGCGGACCGAATAGGTCGAGGAACCTTCGCCGGCTGAAATGGCAATCTCACCGCCGAGCACGCTGCCGTTCGGGAAAAAAAGAAACTGCCTGCGTTCTCCGACCGGCTCGCCGCCTGCAATGTCCGTGATGCTGATGTCCGAAGAGAGGAAGATTTGCCTGTTCCAGGCTTGATAACTGTTTTGCCGCGGGCTGAAAACCAGGCGCTGGAGAGCGTTTTCATCGATCGCCCTGCTCCTCATCCCGCGCGCCACCGCGGCAAGCTGCATGGCCGACTGGCGCACCTCAAGATCGCGCAGTTTCTTATCGACCGCGGGGAGAACAATGAAACTGGCCAGACTGAGAAGCAGAAGAACCGCCAGCAGTTCGATCAGGGAGAAACCGCTTCTACCCAAAAGGCAAAAGGAAAAAGGCAAAGGGAAAAATTTTAACTTTTTCATTTTAACTTTTGCCTTGGCGCTCTAGCCTTCCCAACTGGCGATATCCCGATTATCCCCTTCCCCGCCGGGGACTCCGTCTGCGCCGTAGGAAAGGAGGTCGTAGGGACCGTGGTCGCCCGGGCTCTTGTAGATATAGGACTTTCCCCAGGGGTCCAGCGGCACCTCTTTTTTCAGGTAGGGCCCGTCCCACTTCGGAATGCCCTTAGATTGCCGGAGCGCCTCCAGGCCGTCCGCGCTCGTAGGATAGCGGCCCACATCGAGGCGGAAGGTGTCCAGAGCCGTTCCCAGGAGTTCAATTTGAGCCCTTGCCGCCTTGACCTTCGCCTTCTCCTCCTGCCGCACAAAGCGAGGCACTACCAGGGCTGAAAGCAAGCCAAGAATCACCAGGACCACTAACAGCTCTACAAGGGTAAAACCGTCACGACGGTAAATCATAAATAGCCAAAATCCCCATCACCATAGAGATCACAACGACCCCGATAATTAGCGCCATCGTGAGAATCAAGGCTGGCTCTAACACCGAGGTGAGGCGTTTGGTTGTCCGCCTCACCTCCTGATCATAATGATCCGCCACATGGACCAGTACTCCTTCAAGTTTTCCGGTTTCCTCTCCTACGGCGATCATCTGCAGCGCCAGCTCCGGAAAGACCCTGCTTTCCGCCATCGGCCGCGCCATCCCTTTCCCCTCTTTAACGCGGCTCTGGAGCTGCGCGATGGCCTGGGCCAAGTGGCTGTTGGCAACCACTCCCTGAACCGTTCCCAGCGCTTCCAACACGGGCACGCCGCCTCTCAGCAGGGCGGCCAGGGTGCGCGCGATGCGCGCAGTCTCCAGTTTACCCAGGAGATCGCCGACCAGCCAGAGGTTCAGCCGCCACCTGTCCCACTGGAGCCTGCCCTCGGGGTTGCGGATGTGAAAGAACGCGCCGGCGCCACCCACAACGAGGAGGAGAAGCGCGATCCAGCCATATCGCGACAGCCCGGAACTGAAGTCGATCAGCAACCTCGTCATCAAGGGCAGGGCCTCGTTGACATCCTTAAAGATAAGCGAAAACCTTGGGATCACAAAGATGAACAGGATGATAAGCGAACAACCTCCTACCACAACCAGCAAGAGCGGATAGATGAGCGCCGATGTGACATCTTCCTTGAGCTGGTGGGCGCGCTCCAGGTATTCCACCAGATGGCGCAGGACTCCTTCCAGGATGCCTCCTGACTCTCCCGCCCGAATCATGTTCACGTAGAGCCGGGAAAACACCTGAGCGTGCTCACTCATGCATGCGCTGAGCGATTTTCCCGCACGAACACCCTCCAAGAGCTGGCGCACGATCTTCTTGAACTCTTCCCCTTCGACGACATTGGAGAGCACCGAGAGACTGCGGTCCAAAGGGAGCCCCGCCCCCAGCAGCGTGCTGAGCTCCTGGGTAAAATGGAGCAATTCTTGCTGCGAGACCTTCCGGCGCACGGAAAGGGCAAAGGGGACGCGGAGCGCGCGTCTGCCCGCCTCGCCGGGCGCGGCGATGCGCAAAGGAACGAAGCCCATCTCGTGCAGGCGGGCGACCACTCCGTGCTCCGCTTCGGCTTCCATGATCCCTTCGACCACCTTGCCCGAATGATCCGCCGCCCGGTATTGAAAAAGCGCCACCTTCTACTCCGCAGCTGCCTTTCGAACGTTCAAGCTTGTCCTCTCGATGCAACCCATTGAACGTCTTCAACGGTTTGAACCGTTTAAACTGTTCAAGTCGTTTAAGTCTCTTACCTGTTTAACCTTCTTCCCTGGTGACCCGCAGCACCTCCGCCACATCGGTGCCTCCCTGGCACGCCTTCTGCCATCCGTCCTCTCTCAACAGCCGCATGCCTTGAGCGATAGCCAGGCTCCGAATTGCGTTGGCATCCGCCCTCTGCACGATCAGCTTGCAGATCTCCGCCGATGCCGGCAGCAGCTCGAAGATGCCGACTCGCCCCAGATAGCCGGTGCCCGAGCAGGCCTCGCACCCTGCCGCCTGCCACAACGTCGCCGGCGGCTTTTCATTTTGACGGGTGAAATCCGAGAGCGGCACACTGAATTCGTTAAACGGCGCTTCCTTACGGCAGGACTGACACAGCCGGCGCACCAGCCTCTGCGCCACAACCCCGAGCAGGGAAGAGGCCAGGAGATAGTCCTGCACCCCCATCTCCAGCAGGCGCGAGATGGCGCCGGCGGCATCGTTGGTGTGGAGCGTGGACAGGACCAGGTGGCCCGTGAGCGCGGCCTGGACCGCGATCTCGGCCGTTTCAAAATCGCGGATCTCTCCCACCATGATGATGTCGGGGTCCTGCCGCACGATCGAGCGCAGGCCGTTGGCGAAGGTCAGCCCGATCTGCGGCTTTACCTGGATCTGGTTGACTCCGCCGAGCTCGTACTCCACCGGATCCTCTATTGTGATGATTTTTTTTCCCGGATCGTTGATCTTCTGCAGCGCGCCGTAGAGCGTCGTGGTCTTACCGCTTCCCGTCGGTCCGGTCACCAGGAGCATCCCGTGCGGCTTGGAGATCATCTCCGAGAAGCGCTGGAGCACGGCAGGGGGAAAGCCCAAAGACTCCAGATCGGTAAATATCTGCGCCCGCTCCAGCAGGCGGATCACGACGCTTTCGCCGTAGAGCGTGGGGACCGTCGAGATCCGGAGGTCCACGTCCTTGCCCGCGATCTTGACCTTGATCCGGCCGTCCTGCGGCAGCCGCCTCTCGGCGATGTTGAGCTGCGCGAGAATCTTGAGCCGCGAGATGATCGCCGCCTTGAAATGGCGCGGCGGCGGGTCGATTTCATGGAGAATCCCGTCGATCCGGTAGCGGACCTTGAGCTGATTCTCGAACGGCTCGATGTGGATGTCCGAGGCGCGACCCTCCAGGGCCCGTCCGAGCATCTGGTTGACGAGACGGATCACCGGCACCTCGGAAGCGAGATCGCGCAGGTGCTCGACTTCCTCTTCATCCACGCCTCCTTCCCGATCGTGCGCGGCAGGGAGACCCGTTACCGCCTCGCCGTTGCCGAAGAGCGTTTCGATCCGCGCCGTGACCTCCTTTTCTTTTGCCAGGACCGGCTTAACCTTGAGCCCGGTCGCCAGCTCCAGGGCGTGGAGGCGGGAGAGGCCCGTGGGATCGGGGGTAGCTACCAAGAGCTCGGCGCCCTCCGCCCTGACCGGCGCCATTTTCGCGAACTTGAGAAACTCGACGGCGTCCAGAAGAGCCTCCACGGGAAGAGGGCCCAGGGGAAAGTCCTTCAGGGAGACCAGGGGTATCCCCAGATGGTCGCTCAGGACCGGCAAGAGATCATCTTCCGAAACGAAACCCAGCTCCACGACCAGGCGCGTGAGCGGCGCCTGCTGTTCCTGCTGCAATTTGAGGATTCGCTCCATCTCCTGAGCGGAGACGAGACCGCGCTCCACCAGCCGCTCTTCCAGTCTCGGCAGTTTTTCCATCCGCTCTTTTATCC
>MGSR01000097.1 GCA_001798565.1 Deltaproteobacteria bacterium RIFCSPLOWO2_12_FULL_60_16 | reverse complement strand
AACGACAAAGTTAGTTATGACGATGCGCTCGTCCCCTTTGCCGAGAAGAACCTCGCGGAACCGCGAGGGGATACTCAATCGCCCTTTGGAATCCAACGTATGCTCAAAGCTGCCACGAAACATAGACTTTTATCCCGCCGGGACATTATGGGAAATTATCCCACTTTATCCCACTTAGAGGCGATATATAGCCTCCCGGAAGGCGTCTGTCAATAAAAAAATTGACCGTTTTAAAACGCTTTTTAAGTGTGGTATGGGGATAACCACAATATCTTGTTACTTCCAGGAGCTTATCTAGCCTATAACCACAAGATATTGACTGAGTTGGCTGCCGGAAAAACGGTTTTTTATGAGGCGAGGATCAGTGAAAGACCCCCAACCGGGGCAATTCAACCTGCTGTTCGATTTGCTGGAAAGGGGGTAGACGCAAAAGAAGATTGCGGGCTAAAGTGGATCGGTAAGCCGGATTCTGTGCTAGCCCCTACTAGAGGCTACAGCGATCATTCATCTAGCCCCGTGATTGCTCACGGGGTCCAGCGACCTTACCCGAGGGCTAAGGGCGGACCACCCAACCCTCCTATTTGGTCTTGCTCCGGGTGGGGTTTGCCCGGCACCTACCATTACTGGCAGATCGGTGAGCTCTTACCTCACCTTTTCACCCTTACCCATCCGCCTGAGGCGGACGGGCGGTATCTTTTCTGTGGCACTTTCCCCCGATCGCTCGGGGCCGCCGTTAGCGGCCACCCTGTCCTCTGGAGTCCGGACTTTCCTCTTCAGCCTAAGGCTGAAGCGACCGCTTGATCCACTTTAGCCCGGTGGTTCGTTGCTCGTTGACCGTTGAATCGTTATTCGTCTGGCCGATTACGCGAGTATACGGTTAACGCTTATGTGCTTCGTCAATGGCGCGATTGGCCAGCCGGTCGGCCAGACTGTTGTTCTCGCGTGGTATATGAATGATACGCCAAGCCTCCAGCCGGCGCAACAAACCCAAGGCCCTCTGGTGCAGCGTTTTGAGCTTTTCGTTCTTAACCCGGTACAGCCCGTTCAGCTGCCGGACCAGGAGCTGGGAATCGCTCTCGACACGGAGCCTCTTCCCGCCCAGATGCAGGACCCTCTCCAATCCCAAGAGCAGCCCCTCGTATTCGGCGACATTATTCGTGGTCCGTCCGAGGTAGCGGTAGAGCTCTCCGAGGGCGTCGCCGTTCGCGTCAAAGATGATCGCGCCGCACCCCGCCTCTCCTGGGTTTCCTCGGGCTGCCCCGTCGACCATGAGCAGCCACTCGCCTCCCGGAGCTGGCATAGACTCTAGAGATGTTTGTCGCTTGGCACTGCCGGTTTGTGGTAGAGAATCCGGTGGCAACTGGGACAGAGAATGAGCTTGTCGCTCCTGATGATTTCATTCCATAACTGCGGCGGGATGTTCATAAAACAGCCCTGGCAGATGCCCTCGGCGACGCTCACCACGGCCGTGCCTCCGCGGCGGGAAAAAATAAGCTCATAGCGCCCGATCAACTCCCGGTTGAGCCGGGCCGCAATGGACTGGCGGACCGCCGACGCATCGGCCACCGCCTTATCGATTCCGGCGACCTCAGCCTCGATCCCGCCGCGCTTTTCCTTCCAGGCATCCTCAAGCTGTTTCAGCTCCTCCTCCTTGGCCCGGACCGAGGCCGCGCTCACCTCCAGCTCCTCCATGAGTTTTATCAACTCCTCTTCCAACTGTGAGTTGCCCTGTTTGATCTGATCGATCTCGCGCTGGAGGGCTTGCAGCTCTTTAATGTTCTTGATGCGGGTCATGCGCATCCGCTTGTCAGTCGCCTTCTTATTTTCGTCCTGGAGCTGGAGCTCCTTTTCCCGGCGCGCCTTCTCTTTTCCCTCCCATTCGCCCCGGAGCGCCGTCATCTCGCTGTTTCTCGCCTGGATCTCCTCTTGCTTCTTTTGCAGCTCGGCAAGGAGCGCCCCCCTGGCGCCGCTCTTTTCCTTTATCCCGCGATCCACTTCCTGAAGCGTCGCCAGGATCTCTATCTGCTCACGCAAGCCCGAACCTCCGACAGGCTAAAAAAAAGAAATGCACCCCTGAGGGTGCATTTTTCCATGCCTAATCCTAACACGGTTATCGTATTTTGCTGTAATGCTTTTCACTCCCTCTCAAAACCCCACGGTTGACACTTATATGGATTTCTATCCGTTGTCAAAGCCGTCCATGCCGATCGATCTGGTAGCCCTTGACAACCGGGAGCCCGTAATGGGAAGGATACCGAAATTACACGGGACTCCGGAGGAAAAGAGATGGACAAAATCAAGTTTCCGTATCGTTCCGACGGCCACCTCGCTCTGTTGCACGTGGTCCACGACTCGGGAAGCTGGGAGAAACACGGTCTTCAGGTAGAGTATGATTTCTTCATCAGCGCTGATGACGCCCACCGGGGAGTCGCCAAGGGGGAAGTGGAATTCGTCAGCGGCAACCACCTGTCCCCCTACGCGGCAAGGCTCAAGGGAGATCCGTGGGTCTACGTGGGCCAGACCCTCAATCTCAACTACCACCGGCTGGTGGCGCAGCCTGACTCGGGGATCAACAAGATCGGCGATCTCAAAGGCAAAGTGGTGGCCCACAAGGGGCAGCACCCGGGTCTCAACAACTGGCTCTTTCTCAAGGACAACGGCCTCGACGTCGACCGCGGTGATCTGGCGATGAAGAGATGGCGCGTTGAAGGCAAAGGCTCATGGGAGGGAGTCCGGACCGGCGAGTTCGATGCCGCGCTGGTCACCCCGCCGGACGATCTCCTGGCGCAGCGGGCCGGGCTCAAAGTGATTGAAATCCCCTTTCAGCCGATGATTTGGTTTACCACCATCTCCACGAGCTGGAGTTTCGTCCAAAAGCGCGGCGACATCGTCGAGAAGATGCTGAAGGGAATCGTAGAGGGCATCCACTTCTTCAAAACCCAGAAGGCGAAAACGATCGCCGTCTTGGAGAAAAGATACGGCCTGCAGGGTTGGGACCGGGAAATCGTGGAGCACGTCTACAGCGAGTTAGCGGCGATTCTCGAGAAGAAACCCTATCCCGCGCTGCCTGCCATCCACAACGTCTTCGAGCTGGCGAAGCGGCAGCATCCCGAATGCGCCGGCGTGAACCCCTTGTCTCTGTGGGATATGCATTACTTGAGGCAGATCGACGACAGCGGCTTTATAGACAGACTGTACGCCTAACCCCTCTATCGCAGCCGGCGAGGAGCGCCGGGCTGGTTGCGCAGCTGGCCATGAATCGCCGCGGCCGTCCGCCTGAGATCACCCATCCAAGAGATCAAATCGATCACACGCGCTCCGTGGGTTTCGCTAAGCTCGGACCAAGAGAGGCCCTTCTGATAGTCAGCCGCGATCCGGCTCAGGGAAGTCCGTCCTAACGAAGAGAGGGCCCGCAGGGCGCCGTATTGTCCGTAGCCAAGCTTGCGCTGCCGACTTTCCTGATAAACGAGGTTCGGATCCATTCTCAGCGCGTAACCCAGCGCTTCCACCACGGCCCTCTCGCCCCGCGCGTCCCCGGCCTGCTGATTGACCGCCTGAATCCTCTTAAGCAGCTCCCTCTCCGCTCTCGCCTTCGGAGAGTCCAGCGACTGGAGCGAGGGAAGCAACTCCCCTGTCTTCTCCGCAGGGCGGTAGTGGGTCAGGGCCTCGGGGATGTACTCGCGGAGCCGCTGAACCCGCGTCTCGTAGCCCGGGTGAGTGGAGAGAAATTCGGGGGGCGTGGCCCGGTCCCTCCCCGATTCTCTCTTCTCCATTCGCTGCCACACTTCCAATGAGATCCTTGGATCGTAGCCGGCCTTGGCCATAAGAACGAGGCCGACCTGATCCGCCTCCGATTCCTGGGATCGGCTGAAGGGTAGGACCAAACCGACCGAAGCGCCCATGCCGAAAACTTGCAGCAGTTGGGGGTTGATACCGGAGGCCCCGGCAAGCATCATGCCGGCCCCCAACAACTGGGACTGGCTTATCCTTTCGCCGGCGTGGCGCAAAAGCGCATGCGCGACCTCGTGGCCGAGGACAACGGCCAGACCCGCTTCGTCCCTGGCGGCCGGGAAGATACCGCTGTAGACCGCCACCTTGCCTCCGGGGACGGCAAAGGCATTGACCATCTCCGGATCATCGATAACATGGAACTCCCACTTGTAATCGGGTTTATTCGCCGCCCGCGCTATCCTCTCCCCCACCTTGCGCACGAGCCGCTCCGCCTCGTAGTCGCGCAGGAGAACGCTGTTGCGAAGCTCATGACGGTAAGCCTCCTCTCCCATGCTCACTTCCTGGCTCTCGGAAACGAACATGAGCTGGCTTCTGCCCGTGTAAGGCGCCGTGGTGCAAGCAACTAGCAGGGCCAGAAAAAGGGCCGGGAGCAGAGAATGACTTTTTGCCATAACTGGGTAAAGACTATCCGTTTCACTAACTGTTGGCAAGAAACGCCGCTTGGCTCACAACCCCAGGCGTGTTCCTCGGCCATCAGCGGTGCAAGCTTTACCCCGACGCCGTGGGTGTACTCCATAAGAGCCGCCCATCTCCTGGACCAAGATGCTACATTGGTTGAAGCTTTCACTTGACAGGGGGGGGTAGCCAGCCTATTATCCGCCAGTTTTTTTGGTTAAGGGAGATTTGCCATTACCCAAAGCAGGTAAAAAGGAGGTGGCGATGAAAAGCGCGAAGAAGCTCAGGCAAACAGCCGCCTTCTGTGGGATAGTTATTCTTCTTGTTTTGGCGCTTTCTGAGGCGACTTTAGCTGAAGTTGCCAAGGCCGCGAAGCAAAAGGTCGTGGCAACGTATGGAAAGCTGCCCCTCAGCTTCGAAGCCAACCAGGGGCAGACCGATGGTCAGGTCAAGTTCCTGTCTCGCGGCAGCGGCTACAGCCTGTTCCTGACCTCCACCGAGGCGGTGCTGGCCTTAAGCAATCCCGAATCAAGGTCAGAAAACGGCCTCCCCGTACAGGCTAATCCAAAATCCAAAATCGAAAATCCAAAATCGGCTGTGCTGCGGATGAGGCTCCTCGGCGCCAATTCCGCGTCGCGGATCACCGGGCTCGACGAGCTGCCCGGCAAGAGCAATTACTTCAGCGGCAAGGATCGTTCGAACTGGCGAACGAACGTTCCGAGCTACGCCAAGGTGAGATATGAGAGCGTCTACCCCGGCGTGGATTTGATCTACTACGGCAATCAGCGCCAGCTCGAGTACGACTTCGTCGTCGCTCCCGGCGCCGATCCGGGCGTCATCAAGCTCGCCTTTGAAGGT
>MGSR01000096.1 GCA_001798565.1 Deltaproteobacteria bacterium RIFCSPLOWO2_12_FULL_60_16 | reverse complement strand
GCCGTTCCAGATAGTGGGCGTCCGGCAGGACGATATCGGCAAACTCGGCCGTCTCGTTCATCTCGCAGGTGAACGCGACCACAAACGAGATTTTCTTGAGCGCCTCGGCCATCACGTCAGGGTTGGCGCAGGTCATCAAGGGATTAGAGCGGCAGACCATGAGCATCTCTGGGAAGTAGGAGAGCCTGAATCTCTTCGGATCGAGAAGCGCTTCAGTGAAAAACGTCGTGCCATAGGGGGCCACCGGACATAGTTCGAGCAGGTCGAAGCGCTCAGGAGGTTTTACCTTGGTAGCGGGGTAGGGAGGTTTTCGCCGCCTCGCGTACCCCTGGGGAATAATCAAGCCGTCGGCAGAGGGCACCGGAGCCCAATGAAGAGGCGCAGTCTGTGATACGGGATTATTTCCCAGATGGCCGCCGGGGACATCGATGGCGCCGACGATGACGTTCAAGAACTGGATCGCCAGGCCGGTCAGCATCCCGTGCTTGTGCGCGATGGCGCCTCGATACCAGCTCGCTGCTGCGGGCCGTAGCGGCAGTTCCTTCCCGTCAATGACGATGGTGCTCCCAATCTGCGCCGCCATGCCGAATTCACGGGCAAGACGCCGGATCGTATCCGCCGGGACAGTCGTGATGGAGGAGACGCTCTCGGGGGTGTGCCGGCGAACGTGTTCCTTGAAAAGGGTGAAGGCAGTCGGAATCTGTTTCCCGTCTAATGGAAATCTTCCTTCCAGGGCCGCGGCGCCAATGGCCGGATCATCGAAAGCTCGCGCCCGCCCCGCTGCCAGATCCCACATGAGCGGCTTGCCGGTCTCGCGGTCCCGCAGATAGCGTCCATCCTCTTGGATGAGATACGGCCCGTTGGTAAATTTGGCTAAAAATTCCTTGTCATAGAGCCCCTCTTCATTCAGCAGGACGTTGATCATCGCGAGGGCCAGCGCAGCGTCCGTCCCCGGCCGTATGGGAACCCATTCGTGAGCCTTGGAACCGGCGTTGATTCCGACCGGATCCACGACGATCAGCTTCATGCCGTCCATCCGCGCGTCGGCCATCTTGGCGGCCAGGTCCATGGGGAGGTGGTTCGACACCGATCCGTTCTGCGTCCCGAACAGCATCAGGTAACGGCAGTGGCGGATATCCGGCTCGCCAAACCATGTCCCATGGGTCAAGTAGGTCACCGGGTGAAAGCCGTTGCCGCAGAAATAATTCGCCCCTCCTCCCCACTGGTTCGGTGTTCCGAAGGCCGCCGCCCACGCCATCCAAAACACGCCGGATTGACCCCGGGTATCGAAAGACGAGATGACGAGTTTGCGCGGATCCTCGGCGCGGATCTTTTTGAGTCTTGCGGTAAGGATCTCTAATGCTTCCTCCCAAGAGATCCTCTCCCACTTCGGATCGACGTCGAATCCTTTCACCGGATTCGTGCGCCGCATAGGAAAAAGAACCCGATTCGGATCGTAGAGGGACATGTACCCCGCGTTCCCTTTGGCGCAGGTTTTCCCCCAATTCTGGGGGCAGTCCGGGTCTCCCTCGATCTTGACGATGACGCCGTCTGCTTTGTTTACTTTGATGCCGCAGGTGTTCCAGCACATGTAGCATGTGGACTTGACCCACTCGTTTTCTTGGGCCGCATTCATTCCGGAATCCGCCATCTCTTGTTCTCACTCGGAGGAGGTCTTAAAAAAGCTCTAGAAGAAAGCCTCGCGCCTGTCAAGGCCGGATTTGTTATTTGACTCCCCGTTTCGACCGCTGTAAAGTCCCAATTCTAGCTTGTTAAGGAGGATGGAAGGATGCTGCGGCCCATCGGCCTGGTCAACACCCATATGGAGTGTCGCCGGTTACAGGAGTCTGTTCCCGTTCTGACGGACCTGTTGGGGTTTGAAAGGGTGTCGGAGAGGCCGGGCGAGGTGACGCTCAAACACCCGAACACGGATTGGCGTTTGATCGTTCACGAAGGAGGAGCGGATACGCCGGTCAAGCAGATGCACAATCACTGGGGGGTGCGGGTTCTGGCCAAGCCGGAAATCGACGCGGCCTATGAGTACCTGACGGCCCACAAAGAAAAGTACGGCCTGGAGCAGATCGGCAAACCCCTGCACAACCACGGCTCCTATTCGGTCTATTTTCTCGAGCCGGGCAGCAACGGCTGGGAGATCGAATGCTACGAGGATGTCCAGCGCAGGGACAAGGTAAAAACCCTGTTCGGCGGAGTCTGGGCCCCGCACTGGAATAAGCCCCTTCCCGAGCACCGCTTTCCAGGCCGCGGCTATCTGCCGCAGGGCTTTACCCACGGGACGCTGGCGATCCGCGACGTGAAAAAATCCTGGGATTTTTTTGCCAATGTCCTGGGGCTTTCGGTCTATCAGGCCAATGACCACGTCATCTACCTCAAGCACCCGGATACCAAACCCTACGTGGTCTGCGCGGTGCGCGCCGAGTACAAGACATTTTCTCCCAACTTCCGTTTCACCATCGCGCTGGAATCCGCGCAGGCGGTGAGCGAGGCGTATCGGCGGCTCGCCGAGTCCGGAAAGGAGCGCGGCGTGGCCGAGCTCTGCGAGCCGCAGGGCGGCGGGGCCTCTTGCTCCTTCTTACTGCGGGATCCGGACCGGAACTGGTGGGAGATCTCTTCTCCGAATTGATCTTATGCAAGAAATGCCGCTGGCGCAGATGGGTCTCAGAGAGATCCGCGGGCTTGCCCGGCAGCGGATGCCGCGGCAGGCATGGGAGCATTTCATGGGCGCGGCCGAGAGCCGCGCCACCTTCCGCAGAAACCAGATGGCCCTCGGGCAGATTCTTTTCCGCCAGAGGATCTTCCACGACGTTACCGACCCCGACACCTCCATCCAGCTCTTCGGCAGAGAACTCCGCACGCCCGCGCTGATCGCGCCGATCGGGAGCTTCAGTCTCATCGGCGAGGCGGCGGAGCGTCAGGTGGCTGATGGCGCGGGCCGGGGAAAGACCATGATCTTCGTGAGCCACGCCGCCAAATCGACGGTGCGCGAATGGGCGGAGGCGACATCCGCCCCTATCGTTTTTATGGCCTACTTGAACAGGGGCAAAGAGGATACTTCGAGATGCGTCCGCCAGGCCGAGAGCCTGGGGTATGCCGCTGTCGGCGCAACGATGGACACGGTGCAGCCGGTCAAGATCGGCGATCATGTGCCGCTCTCGACCAAGGATGGCAGGCCCAGGAAAGGGCATCCCGCTTGCGCGCGCGATATCGAATGGCTCAAGGGTGAGGTCTCCCTGCCGGTGGTGGTGAAGGGGATTATGGGCGCGGAAGACGCCCGGATCGCCGTGGAGGCCGGGGCCGATGCCCTGGTGGTATCGAACCACGGCGGCAGGATACTCGATTTCAACCGCGCCGCTATCGAGGCGCTCCCCGAGGTCATCGAGGCGGTCGGCAAGCGCGTGCCCGTGTTGCTCGACAGCGGGGTGAGAAGCGGCGCAGACATCATAAAGGCGATCGCCCTGGGCGCCAAGGCGGTTCTCGTGGGGCGTCCGATCGGCTGGGGCGTGGGGGCGGCGGGCGCGGAGGGAGTCGAGCGGGTCGTCGATATTCTCACCGCGGAGATGAAGCGCGTTCTGGTGCTGACCGGCGTGTCCGGTATCAGTCAGGTCAGCGAGTCGATCCTGATCCGAAACGGATACCATTGGAGGCAGCCATGAAATGGGTCGTCCTTGGAGTTCTCGTTCTTGCCGTTGTCTGGGTGATCTGGGGTTATAACCTGCTGGTGAGTCTTAGGAACCGCGTGCAGAACGGCTGGAAACAGATCGATGTCCAGCTCAAGCGCCGCCACGATCTCATTCCGAATCTGGTGGAAGCGGTCAAGGGGTACATGAAATTCGAGCAGGATACCCTTCAGAAGGTGATGGAGGCGAGGGCCAAGGCGGTCGGCTCGACCGGCGTCCAGGCGACCGCGGCGGCGGAGAATATTCTTACCCAGTCTCTGGGAAGGATATTCGCCCTGATGGAAAATTATCCGGAGCTCAAGGCCAATGAGAACGTCCTGCGCCTCCAGGAAGAGCTCACGACGACGGAAAATCAGATTGCCTTCGCGCGCCAGTATTACAACGACCTGGTGATGCGTTTTAACGTGCGCCAGGAAGTTTTCCCTTCCAACCTGATCGCGCAGTTCTTCAATTTCAAGCCGGGCGAATTCTTTTCGGTTCCGGAGGCGGAAAAGGCGGTTCCCCGCGTCGATCTGTCGCTGCGCGGCTAGCTGATGCCGGCGGATCTCCAGCGGCACGAGCCGCAGGATTTTGCGGAGCGCCAGGCCCATAACCGCCGCCTGAGCGCCTGGATCGTGCTGTTCTTTCTCCTCCTGTTTGTCGCCGTCGGGCTTTCGGTGGACTACCTCTATCTCGACTCCTTTACCCCCGCAGGGCCGCCGTTTGCCGTCGCCACGGTCGTCTCGCTGGCCCTGGCAACCGGGATCACGCTCACCTCTTACTACCAGGGGAGCGAGTTGATTCTGCGCTCGCTCGGCGCCGAGGCGTTGGACCCGCAAATCCCCGAGCACCGGGAACTGCAAAACGTGGTGACGGAGATGGCGCTCGCCTCGGGCTGTCCCATGCCCAAGGTCTATGTCATCTTCGATCCCGCGCCGAACGCCTTCGCCACCGGCAGGGACGAATTCCACGCCGCGGTCTGCGTCACCACAGGACTGCTGAAGCTGCTCAGCCGGGAGGAGACGCAGGGGGTGGTGGCGCACGAGATCGCTCACGTCCGCAACCAGGACATCCTGCTCATGACCCTGGTGACG
>MGSR01000095.1:558-5277 GCA_001798565.1 Deltaproteobacteria bacterium RIFCSPLOWO2_12_FULL_60_16 | reverse complement strand
TCGCTGACCCACTGATCCATGGCTACCATCAAAGCGCGCAGGGCGTCGCCGACGGGCATCGGGTTGGTAAGCTGCTGGCAGGCCCCTTTCCTTGGCGCCGAACCAAAGGGGGCGCTGTGCTGGGCGCTGGCAATGAAGTACATGCGCACCTTTTTGGGAATCGGAAGGTCTTTGCCCTTCCCGTCGGTATGGGCCAGGGCGCCTCTCTTCTGCCAGTATTCCGTGTCAGTCTGGGTGTGGACAATGTACGGGTCGGACTTGGGCCGCTTCAATATTCCATCCTCTCTTCCCGTTTGAGGATCCTTCAACACGTTGTAGGCGAAAGGGAAGAGTTCGGGGTCGAGCTGGTTTGTATGCTGTTGGGAGGAAGAGACCGGCCGGGCAAACTCGTAGTTCAGATAGAGCCTTCCTCCTCCGGCTACATGAGGAGAGATCGCCTCAAAAACCTGTCTGCGAGACTCATCTTGGTTGAAACCGTGGTAAACGAGGTCCCTGAGAAATCTTCCACTCTGGGAGCGGCCCCAGGCGTAGGCGTGTTTGATAGACTTTTTTATCCCCCCGGATGTCAGGGGATTGGAATTTCCGGCCTTGTCTTCGACCTCGTAGCGCAGGAAGGAGATCAGGTCGCGCACGATGGCAAAACCCAAGCCCAAGACAAGCGGGTTCTTCGCCGGATAGATGAATTCGTAGATGTGGCCCGGCTTGAATCCTGAAAGCAGGCAGAGATCTTTAGCGCTCGGCTTCATCTCCATCTTGCCGGTCTGCTTTTCCAACTTGCAGGCGGCAAACTCCCACTCGGACTGCGAAACCGGAGTGCGCGCGCCATAGGATTTTTCCCGCACCGTGAGCGATGCTTGGCTTTTGTCCGGTGCTGCCGCCTCGTAGCTCATCACCCGGGCATCACCGCTCAAAGGCCGGGAGTAGATGCCCTCTGCGGTCACGACGATTTCCGTGCGGACTTTCCTGACGATCTCTTTTCCTTTGTTGGTGGCCGCCGGGACTCCCGCGGTGAGCCAGTGCTCAGTAGGCGTCAAATCTCCCTGCCATCCGGACCACACGATGGTGTATCCCTGGCGCATGAGAAAGCCGTTGCCGGCATCCTGGAGAGAGCTTGGGTTGTTATTTTCCGGGGCGTCGTTGATGAACATGAGGATTCTCTTGCTTCCTCGGTTGGGCGCATCGTAAAAGATCTTGCCGTTGCCCCGCTGCATGTCGACCGGCTTCAGGATAAAGATGTCAGTCCAATATTCGACCCTGCCATTTTGATTCCTTGGCGCCTTGTCGAGATTGACGAGAATCTTATTGAGCGGCTTCTTGGGGTCGACTTCTCCATAGGCCCGCCCCACAAGCTTCTCATAGGCCCCGGTCACGGGAAATTCGTGGCCATTGGCGAATGGCTCTCGCTTCTCTATGACGATCCTGGTAATCACGGCTCATCCAGCGAAGAGAAGGGCCGCGCCGACGGCGACCCCGTTTTTGCGGGAACTCGCGCGTTTTAGCCTTGCCCTCACGCTTTGACTCCTGAACGCGGCTTCGAGCAGCCGGAGAAAGCCGCGGCGCCTTATCACCCCGCCGCCGATGACGATAACTTCCGGCCGGTAAGGCTGCATCAACGGCGCGAGCCTTTTCCCCAGAAATTCGGCCAATCTGCGATTGTCCCGCCGGTCTCGGACCGCCTGGTACGCCTTTTCCCAGCGCTCCGGGTATTCGAATCTTTTGAGCCTGGCAATTTTTCCGTTCTTGCCGTAGGCCCGGCCGATGCCGGTGCCGATGGTTAGAGCGAAGACGCGCTGCTTCCCGCGGCCCGCGCCCCTCAGCAACTCAGCGCGGGCGAAGGCGCGCGCATCGTTGTCCAGCCGCACCTGCAGGGAAGGCCAGATTCTCCGGAAGTCGAAATTCTTAATATAGGGAATATTGGGGCTGAAGAGGAGAACCGTTCCCTTCACGATTCCCGCCGCGCCGATGCCGATGCCCTCAACTTCATGGCGGCGCAGCGAAGATACCAGGGCCACGAGTCTTCTTTGAAAGTCGTTTTTGTTCTTCGGCGTCGGCACCTCGCGCCCGCGGATCACCCTCTCGCCGTTCCAAAGGGCGGCGCGGATCTTGCTGCCGCCGATGTCGATGCCGATGACGAGCATGAAAAGACCTTATCGGATTTCCCTTTCGCTTTTCAACGTTCCCTACCGGCCGGGGGATCTTATTCACTCCAATTTTCCACTTCGACCAGGTGCGAGAGAGGAGAGGAGGGCCTCGGAGCACTTGGCGAAGTCGCCTGTGATCTCTATGGCCTGGTCATCATCAGGAACCAGAACTTGGAGAGGCGTGTTGGCAGGGAGATTTATTGCGCCATAGTGACTACCATAACGCTTCCCAAGACCTTCTGCAAAGAAGCCCTTATTGAAACCCCGCGCCATGTATGTTACGTGATAAAAGTTTAAGGGAATCGCTAAGATGCAGAAGATAGACTTCGCCAAGGGAGACGGGCTGGTGCCGGTCGTCGTCCAGGACTACCGATCGCGCGAGGTGCTGATGCTCGCCTACATGAATTCCGCGGCCTGGAAAAAGACGCAAAAGACAGGAAAGGCGCACTACTACAGCCGCTCCCGCAAAGGGCTCTGGCTCAAGGGAGAGGAGTCCGGCCACTTTCAGGAGGTCAAAGGGGCCTTCATGGATTGCGACAACGACACCCTTCTGCTCCAGGTAAAGCAGATCGGCGGGGCGGCCTGCCACGAAGGCTACCGGAGCTGCTTTTTTCGCAAGAAAGGCAGAGCCGACTGGAAGGTCGTGGCCAAGAGAGTCTTCAGACCAGAGGATGTTTATAAAAAGTAAAGTTTAAGGGTTGGAAGGGTTCAAGGGTTGAGAGTTCAAAGATGAAGAAAGAAGCGAAAGAGTTAAAACTCGGGCTTCCCAAGGGAAGCCTCCAGTCGGCAACCATCGAGTTGTTTAAAAGATCCGGCTGGAAGATCTCCGGGATGGAGCGGAGCTATTTTCCTTCCATAGACGACAAGCAGCTGCGCTGCAGCGTGGTGCGGGCGCAGGAGATGTCGCGCTACGTGGAGAGCGGCAGCCTCGATGCCGGCATCACCGGCAAGGACTGGATCGAGGAGAACGCCTCGGATGTGCGGCTCGTGGCCGAGCTGGTCTATGCCAAGACGAGCTTCCGGCCGGTGCGCTGGATTCTCGCCGTGCCGCAGGACTCTGCGGTCAAGAAGATCGAGGATCTCAAAGGCAAAAGGATCGCCACCGAGATCGTCAATTTCACCCAGCGCTACTTCTCCCGGCGCAAAATTCCCGTAGAGGTGGAGTTCTCCTGGGGAGCGACGGAGGCGAAGGCGGCCGAGGGGCTGGTGGACGCGATCGTCGAGGTGACCGAGACCGGCAGCACCATCCGGGCGCACGGATTGAGGATCGTCGCGGAGCTGATGGAATCGAGCCCCCAGCTCATCGCCAACAAAAAGGCCTGGCAGGACCCCTGGAAGCGGGAAAAAATCGAGCAGATCAGCCTGCTGCTCCAGGGCGCGTTATCGGCGGAAAACAAGGTGGGGATCAAGATGAACGTGGCCGAGAAGGATCTGGACAAGGTTATCAAGCTCATCCCCAGCATCACCGCCCCTACCATCGCCACCCTCTATCCCGCGGCGGCCCTCAAGGGCGTGAAGTGGTTCTCGGTCGAAAGCGTGATCGCCGAAGACGTGGTGCGCGACCTCATCCCCAGGCTCATTCAAAACGGAGCCGTAGGGATCATCGAGTATCCGCTGAACAAAGTGATTTAAGGGCGTGACTCCCGCCAGAGGAAGAACTCCTTGGCGATCTCAGGAAACAGCGCGTAAGAGAGCACGTCCTCTTCGTTTCTGGCAAGCGAGCCGATCTCTTTGCGCGCCTTTTCCAGCCCCGGCTTGAGGAGATCGGCCGGGCGGCAGGTAATCGGCTCCTTTTTCCCCAAAACCTTCTCCTTCACCTCCGGGCTGATCGGTCCGGGCGGCTCCCCGTATAGCCCCATGACATAGTTCCTGGTCTCCGCGGCGACCACCGAGTAGCGTTTCCCGGTCATCACGTTGAGAGCCGCCTGCGAGCCGCAGATCTGACTCGTGGGCGTGACCAGTGGGGGATAGCCCAGATCTTTTCGCACCGACGGCGTCTCGGCCAGCACCGCCTCGAGCCGGTCCTCGGCCTTTTGCTGGCGCAACTGCGCCACCAGGTTCGACAGCATCCCTCCGGGGATCTGCGAGATCAAAATATCGGCCTTCACCTGGTTGTTTACCGGGCTCTCGAACTCGGCGTACCTGCGCCGCACCGCGTAAAAATGCTCCGCGATCTCTCCCAGGAGCTTGAGATCCAAACCCGTGTCGTGCGGGGTGTCCTTCAGAGCGGCGACGATCGCTTCGGTGGCCGGCTGCGACGTCCCCTGAGAGAGCGGCGCCAGCGCGGTGTCGAGGATGTCGGCGCCCGCCTCGATCGCCATCATGTAGCTCATGGGCGCCAGCCCGGCGGTGCAATGGGAGTGAAGATGGAGCGGCAGAGGGATGCGCGATTTCAGACCCTTGATGATCTCATAGGCCGCGTACGGGGCAAGCAGGCCGCCCATATCCTTGAGGCAGATGATCTGCACGCCCAGCTCCGCCAGACGCTCCCCGAGGCGCAGGAAGTAATCGACGGAATGGACCGGGCTGATCGTGTAGCAGATCGTCCCCTCCACGGTCTTCCCGGCCTTGAGGGCGG
>MGSR01000095.1:0-451 GCA_001798565.1 Deltaproteobacteria bacterium RIFCSPLOWO2_12_FULL_60_16 | reverse complement strand
TCGGGATAGTTGTGGTAGCCGACGACGTTCTGTCCCCGCACGAGCATCTGAAAGCGCGTGCGCGGCATCGCCTGGCGCAGCTTCTTGAGCCGCTCCCACGGACACTCCTTCAGAAAACGCAGCGCGGCATCGAAGGTGGCGCCGCCCCACATCTCCAGCGACCAGAAACCCACCCGGTCGAGCTTATCCGCCACGGGCAGCATATCCTCGGTGCGCATGCGCGTCGCCAGCAGCGACTGGTGCGCGTCGCGCAAGACTGTTTCTGTAAGCTCGATTTTCTGCGCCATATTCAATCCTGTCCCGCAGCGATCTTGGCTCCGTAAAGCTCTTTTTGCTTTTGCTCCAGCCGCTCTTTTTCTTCGGGGTCGATGACGTAAACGCCCTCTACTATTTTGATCTTCTCCGCGTGGTAGAAATATTCGGAGACCTCGAGCCCCTCGTCGAACTCGTA
>MGSR01000094.1:5740-22814 GCA_001798565.1 Deltaproteobacteria bacterium RIFCSPLOWO2_12_FULL_60_16 | reverse complement strand
TTCATTCAAGCACCCTTCCCGGCTTTCGTAGTCCGAATCAGGACGATCGGCTCCCCGCCATCGGGACCCGCCCCCTGACTTCTCATCTCCACCGTAAGGCCCGGCCCTCCCGGGGCCTCCAGCTTTTTCCACTCCCGCTCGCCCATAATATAATATCCGCCGGCTTCTCGCATCTTTTCTTTTAGCACGGCGAGATCACCTCCCTGCACGGCGACGCGCCCGCCACGGTAGAATATCGCCGAGCTCAAGTCCCAACCCTCGCCGTAGAGAGTCAGCGATTCGCAGCATCCCACTCTCCGATTCACTTCCTCCATAAACGGCCGATAACTTCTCGCCTCGGCCAGCGACGCCATGACCACACCCTGCACCACCAGCCCCACGAGCAACGACAGCACTGCCAGACAACCGGCTGCCGTTCGCCGATCCATGGCCAACAGCCGGAGACCCGCCGCGATCCAGAGAACAGAGGAGAGGAGGAAAAGCGGCAGGAAAATCCAACCCTTCCGAGCCAGGGCGTCCCGCACGATCACCAGAGCAGCCTGGTCCTTGGCCTTGACCATCGTCTCCACATAGGAAAAAAGCAACGACACGTTTTCTCCGGCAAAGAGGCCGGCGATAAAGGCAACAAGCGCGCCGGCGCCGAGGAGAAGGCACAGCCCTCCCACGGACTTGAGCCCCCACTCCCGGATCCCGCCTCCGTCGCTCCCTTTCAACCACACCGCGGTCAGTAAGGCGAGCGCCGGATACAGCGGAAGAATATAGACCGAACGCTTCCCGGCTGAAAGCGAAAAGAAGACAAAAATCAGCCCCGCCCACAGCATCAGGAACAGCAGATGCTCTTCGGCATAAGCCCTGCGCCGGAAGCAGTCCGCCACGACAAACGGCAGAAACAGGCTCCAGGGCAGCCCCTCCAGCATGAGGTATGGGATATAGTAATAGATAGGCTTCTGGTGTCCTGAGCCGCCTTCTCCGGAGAGAAAAAAGCGGGCCAGATTTTCATGGATTACCTGACGGGCGACAAATTCGTCCCCGCCTCTGGCGATGGCGAGGCCGTACCACGCCGGCCCGACCAGCAAAGTCAGAATCACTCCCTTGTGAAAACAGAGCCGAGATAAGAAATCCCACCTCTTCCGCGCGATCAAGAAGCAGGATATTACCATCGCCGGCAGAATCAGGCCAACCGGCCCTTTGGCGAGCACCCCCAGCCCAAGCAGAAGATAGAAGCCGTAGAGCCAGTTTTCCTTCAGGAACCCCTGGTACACCAGGTAGAAAATGACGAGGACAACGGTCACGAAAAAAGCCAGGGTCATATCCACTCTGGCGGCGACCGCCTCGCTCTGAAAGGCCACCGTGGTCGCGAGCATCAACCCGCCCAGGAAGGCCGTCTCTTCGTCGAACATCCTCCGTCCCAACCCGTACAAGAGCAACACGGCCACCGTGGCCAGCAGCGCCGAAGGAAAGCGCACCGTCATCTCGCTTACCCCGCCCCCCATCATCGACGTCAATGCCGCGAGCCAGTGGAAGAGCGGAGGCTTGGACGGCACCTCCTCGCCCCGCTTCAACGGGAACAGCCAGTTTCCCTGCTGAGCGATCTCCTGCACCACCAGCGCCTCTCTCGGCTCCCCTTTGTTGAAAAAAGGCAACCTGCCGAGATAGGGAAAATAGAGCAGAGCGCACAACGCCAGGAGCGCCGCGCGGTGCCAAAAAGGGCTTTTTTCTAAATTAATGCTAAACATTATATTTAAATGTTAATTATCTAATATTATTGCTGAATGGTCCATCCCATCTCATCAGCTCTCTGAAGCTGACCCGGGCGGCGATTTGCTCGCACTCCCGTCTTCTCTGGCGCGTCTTGCGCTCCAGCCACCGGAGCAGCCGGCGCGGATCTTTCGCCAGCGAAGCCTGCCCGAGATAGGCGCGCAAAAAACGCATCCGGTCCTGGAGCGAAATTCCCGGCAGCACGAAGCGATTGAGCTGAACCAGGTTTCTCTTCCACAGCCTGTGCGGAAACCACGGCGGATAGAGCCGGGTCCGGTCGTTATCCATGTAGAAAAATTGAATCCCCTCCTGCTCGACTCGAAGCAAGATGTTCGAAGGGACCAGATCGCCGTGAACGAATCCCAGCCGATGCATGCGGCGGATCTCCCGCGCGAGCTGCTCGATCTGCCTCCGTTTGCGGCGCAACGCTTCAGCGTTTAAGCCGGCGGCAAAGCGTTCGCGCAGAAACTGGTCTAACGGCAAACCCGGCACGCCCGCGGTCAGCAGAAAGGCCCTTTTCAGCAGTCCCAGGCGCCTCTCCTCACCGGCCGCGATTGCCGGAGGGGCATGAAAGCCATACCCTGTCAGGGCGAGGCCCTGCCTCAAGGCACGAAAGGCTCTGGAATCGCGAAACAGATCCTTGATGCATCCGAAGAGCTCCCAGCGATAGTAGACTTTGAGAAAGAGCTCTTCCCGCGCCGCTCCCCGAGAGTAATGAAACCTCCTGGTGCCCGGATGGCGGGACGGCGCCTGCTCCGCCAAATGGCGCAGGATCTCCGGCCAGAGACCCTGATCCCATCTCTCGCTGTGCAGCCACAGCCTCCAGCCCCCTTCGAGGACGAGCCTATAGTCAGAGCCGAGCGTCATCATGCTTTCGCTTAGACCGTTAACATCGGAGGCGCTCATCGCCGAAGGCGTCTCTCAAGATCGATGCAATAGAGTCCGGATACGCTGTACCGTTGATACGCTTGAACCTCCACGTCTGGTGCATCGATCTTTCGATCCACCCCCGGCGGTTCACCTCCAGAGCGAGGGGGCCCGCCGAACAAGCCGAAGGCACCGAGACTGAACGGTTCGCATAAGCAGAGTTCTATTGCCTTCGGCGCGAGAGGCGGGTCCCCGAGCGAACCCTATTGCTTTCGGGAAGCGAGTCGGGTCCCGAGCGAACCTTCTTGACCGCCCTGCAATCAAGGTTTTAACACCTTGTTTCCTTCCGCGATAATGCCGCGCCCACCTTGGCCGTTACCTCCTCGATAGCTATGGAGCGCATACAAACCCGGCCGATGGGGCAGCGCCTGAGGTAACAGGGAGAGCAGGCGGCTCTTCCCTGAACCACTAAATCCGCGTAACCGTAGGGCCCGGTCCGCGCCGGGCTGGTAGCGCCCCACAGGGAAACGACCGGGGTCCCGACGGCGGCCGAGAGATGCATCAACCCGGTATCCGGGCCTACGGCGACCTGAGCGCGCTGCAGAATGCCCACCGCCTGGCGCAACGAAGTCTTTCCCACCCAATTTCTGAACTGCGGCAGACCGGGGGCGCACACCTGCTCGGCAAAAACAATATCGTCGCTTCCGCCCAAAAGGATAATTTCCAGACCGTAAGCCTTTTGGACCGCCGCCGCGCACCTGGCGGTCTCCGCGGGAAACCATTTCTTGCTATCCCAGCGGCTCCCGACGAAAAACACCGCATAGCCGCCCCCGACATCCCGCAACATCTCCTCGACGGCCGACTCCTCGTGGGGGAGCAGACTAAGACGCCACTCCACGGGGTGAGGCTCGATGCCGAGCCATTGGGCGAACTTGAGGTAGTGGTCCAACTTGGAGATCCCGTTGCCTACCGGAGAAATATGGTGATTGTTAAACAGCCAGTTGCATTCCTTGGCGTCGCGGCGGTGAAAACCCAATCGGTGCGGCGCCCGGCTCCACCAGCTGATCAATCCGCTCTTGAGCAATCTCTGCAGGTCTAATGCGAGATCAAATCGCCCCGCGCGGATCCGCTTCAGGAACGGCCCTAACCCCACCCACCACCGACTGCGGTCGAACAGGATGACGTCGTCCACCGCAGGATGATGCTCCACTAAAGGAGCCGCCGCCGGCTCGACGGACCAGGAGAGCCGCGCCTCCGGGTAGCGCCGCCGGATCAGGTTGGCCAGCGGCAGCGCGCGCGTCACATCTCCGACGGAGCCGTGAAGGATAACGAGGATGCGGCGCGGCGCGGCGATCATTTCGACGCGGCCTCCCGGTATGAACGGACGAAGAGATCCCATGCCTGCGGGGAAAAGCGCCGCCCTTCAGGATCCAGCTTGCGAACCGATCGCAACAACCGTCCGAGATTGCGCCCGCTTCGGTGCGCCGAGATTTCCCCGGAAAACAACTTCGCCTTGTCGAGATCGATGATGTAGCCCGCGATCCGATCGCCCTCCCGCCGGACCACGATATTCTTGAGATTCAGGTCTTCGTGATAGACACCCTTTTGATGCATCCGTCTCACGCTGCGCGCCGCAGCTTCCAGCAATAGCTTCCGCTCGCCCGCCGAAAAGAGCTCTCCGCGCAAAGCGTCCCATAAATCCAGGGCCCCTTTGAGCTCGCCCGTAATGAACCAGCCGCGGTAAAAGGGCCCTCCGACCCGTTCCACCCAGGCCCCCAGCGCCTCCACGGTCGGCACGCCCCTGCGACGGGCTTCCAGGGTCACCGCCAACTCCCTGAAGGGGCGCGGCGGCCAGGTGAAGAAAATATCTCCCGTGAACTTCCGGAAAAACCCGCCATGGCGGTAACGCCGCACCAGCGCGGTCTCGCCGCCGCCCAGATGCAGGAGGCAAAGTCTTTCCCTGCCGCGGAACGGGCTGTCGCCTGCACCGATTTGCGCGCCGGCAAAAAATCTCGCCGGGTCCAGGCGACTCTCGAGCCCCTCGCGCACCAGGGCTATTTGCTTCGGGTTCGGCGAGAGCCGCTTGAAGCCGGCCGGCACCTCTCCCCACAGCGAAGTCGAGGTCATCCCGGGGCACCTGGATCCGCGCCGCCGCTGCCCCGAACATTTCTCGCTTCCCACACCTTCGCGCCCGTTAAAAGAGCAGCGTAAGCGGCCATCGCCGACAAAGTCAAGCCGGAAATCCCGCCCGCGAAAATCCCGTTTTTCACCAATGTTCTGATGAAGATCGCGAGCGGACGAAGCACGCAGCTGGTCACGCTCAGCGCCGCTCCCCTAGCTCCAATATCCTCCGCCCAAAGCCCGCTGATGAGCTCGATGCGCCGCACGCCGTTTTCCAGCGCGGCCGCGCCATAGTCTCCGATCCAGCCCCGTTCCATCGCCGGGAATTGGCCCAACGCGATCCGGCTCGAGTCCCACCAGCCGGAGGCGATCTCCTGAATGCCCCGGCTCAGGCGCAACGCCGGGCTCGGCCCTAAGAGGCTTCCTTCGGCCCAACGGCCCAGGATGCGGGAGCGAATAGCGATCCGGTAGGCGAAAGGCTCCTCGGCCAGTTCTTTCCGGCAAACCACACGCAGCTCCTGCCGCAGCTCCGCCTCCACCACCTCTTCTCCCCAGAGATGCAAAATCCAGTCCGTGCGCAGGTCCCTGCACGACTCTCCGATCTCGTGCAGGGAGGCAAGCTTGCGCAGCACCAGCGCAGGATGAGAATCCAATCGGATCGAAGGGGCTTCAGCACCGAGGTGCAGCAGAAAAACAGCCTCCGCCCATTTGACGCTCTCCAGGCACGCCTCCAGATGCTTCATCCCTGGAACGCTCAAGACCACGACACCGAGAGTTGACATTCAGGACAACTAGAGAGTGATAAACTGGGGCAGGCGCCCGTCCGGGCTTGCACCAGCCGCGCGCCCTTTTTCGGCGAGCAGAGGCTCCGCGCCGCGCAAGACATCTTCCGCCTTAATCAAACGCATGCAGTCTTCCGTTCCCAGCGGGCAGCGGCGCCCGCCGTGCGAACTGCACGGCCGGCAAGACAGCGCCTTCTCCACCACCGCCGCCCTGGAGGTGTAAGGATAAAAGCCCAAGGAAGGCGTCGTGGCGCAAAAGATCGCCACCACCGGAATGCCGCGCGCGACCGCGACGTGCATCGGCCCGCTGTCGTTCGTGATGAAAAGATCGCACCAGTCCAGAGCGCAGGCCAGCTGCTGAAGATCCATCTTCCCCGCCAGACTGACGCCGATGTTGCCGCTGAGCTCCTGGATCTTCGCTACGATGGGCTCATCGTCAGGCCCGCCGAAAATGAGGATCTGGCAGCGGTATTTTTCCCTGAGCCGGACGAGCACCTCCGCGTAACCCTCCACTGTCCACCTCTTGGTAGGCCAGACAGAGCCCGGATTGACTCCTACGATCAAGCCGTCCCGCCGAACCCCTAGAGAACGGAAAAGCCGTTCCACGCTCTCCGCGACGCCGGCCGGGCTCTCCACGCGCAGGCGCCCCGCGCCCCCGTTGGCGCGCCCGCCGAGCGCCTCGAGCAGGGAAAGATTTCTCTCCGCGTCATGGCGCGCCGGATCCCGATCGACCCTTCGATGATAGAGAAACCAGCCGGCGCTCTGGCGAAATCCGACGCGTAGGGGGATTCCGGCCAGAACCAGCAGCAGGGCCGTGCGCAGCGACTTGTGAGGCGAAATGGCTATCGTAAAGCCGCGACCCCTCAAATCCCGCGCCGCGCGCCAGACACCCAGCGGTCCCCTTCCCGCCCCTTTCTTGTCGTCGGTCAGGAGCTCGTCGATATCCGGATTCCCCTCAAAGAGATGCCGGGCCTGGGGCGTGCAAAGAACCGCCGTTCTTGCCTGCGGAAAGAGCCCTCGGATCTCCGACAGAAGCGGGGTGGTCAGCACCGCATCTCCCAGAAAGCTCGTTTGAACCACCAGTATCTTTTCCATGAGCTACCGGCCCTCAGCTATCAGCTATGAGAGATTTCTTGATCTTTTCCTGATCGCTGATGGCTGACTGCTGACCGCTTATTACAATTTCACCGCCCCGTCTATCAGCATGATCGGGATATCGTCTTTGATCGGGTACATCAGCCGGCACGCCTCGCAAATGAGACCGTCCCCGGCCGAGTTCAAGTGGATTTCCCCTTTGCATTTCGGGCACGCCAGAATATTCAGCAGATCCTGACTTATCGCCATCGCTTTTTCCCCCTCGACGGAAGCAGCGCACCCTCCGGCACGCCGCCGTCGCATTACCAGTAGCCGATCCGAGAGAACTTATCAATCTTTGAACGCCGATCTCTTCATTGCGCACCAAGATCCCCCACCACCCACCGGGACGCCTCCCAGAGATCCCTGCAGGCCGGGAATCCCGACACGGCCCCATCGGGCCGGTTCCCCTCCGGGTCGCCGCAGAGAAAAATTCCCTTGGCCCCGATCCGCGCGGCCATCTCCATATCCACGGCCTGATCACCGATCACGTAAGAGCGCCCGATATCCAGATCCAGGTCGGCGGCGGCGCGCCTGGCCATACCCGCGTTCGGTTTGCGGCAATCGCAGGCGATCCGATAGCGATCGAGCCCCTCGGTCGGGTGGTGCGGGCAATAATAAATTCCGTCGACAAAAGCCCCATGACCGGCCAATTGTCGCTCGAGCTCGCGGTGAATCTTCCGGAGTTCTCCTTCGGTAATAAAACCGCGCGCCACCGCCGACTGGTTGGTGACCACCGCCACCTTGAAGCGGCTCCGGCGCAGCAGCTCGATCGCCTCCGGCACTCCCGGGAGGATCTCGATCTGTTCGACGCGGCTCAGGTAGCCGACCTCCCGAATCAACGTCCCATCCCGATCCACAAAAACCGCCGGTGATCCACTCATCGCCACTTCCTAACCAAACAGAAACACGAAAGGTTTGAACGATTTAAACGTTTTGAACCATTCAATCCGTTCGAGTCGCTCAATTCGCTTTTCGTCTATTCTCAATAGCCCTCTCAACAGCCTTCACCAGAGAGGCCCCGTTTTCCACGACCATCTCCACCCGCAGGGCGAGCAGTTTCTCCCTGGCGAAGGGGAAGCGCACCAGTTTTAAAATATCCTTTTCCGTGGTGACGATCAGGTCTGCGTTTCGCGCCGCCCGGTTGATCCTTTGCCAATCATTGGTCGAGTAGAGGTGATGATCGGGAAATTCCATACTGTCTACGATTTCGCCCTCCCAGTCGTGGATCATCCGATAAAAGGGCGCGGGATTGGCGATCGCCGACACGGTCAGGATCTTGCTCCGGCCCAGCATGCTCAATGGGTAATCTTTCCAATGCTCCCCTTCCAAGCCAAAAAGGGCCCCGGCCGCGAGGGAGCCGAAGAAGACCGTCTCCGCCGGCCGCCGCCGCAGCAGCCTCGCCCATTGTTCCCGCGCGCCGGTCACGAGACAATAATCGGCCCGGCGCAGCGCGCTCATGGGCTCCCGAAAGGGCCCTGCCGGGAGAAGCCATCCGCTGGAATCGGCGCCGAGAAGCAGGAGATCGACATCCCTCCTCAGCTGGCGATGCTGAAAGCCGTCGTCCAGCAGCACGACATCGGCCTCGCCGTCTCGCAGCAATTGCTCCCCCACGTGGCGCCGCCTGCGCCCCACCCCCACCCTTTGACCGAACAGCCGCGCCATCATCACCGGCTCATCGCCCGCATTGAAAGGCTCTTCCTGAGACAGGAATGATTTCGTGAAACCCGGTTGAAGGATGACCGGACCCTTGCCGCTTCGCTTATAACCCCGGCTCAGTATTCCTACCCGATAGCCAGCTTTCGCCAGCTCTTGCGCCAGCCACAAGGTGGTCGGAGTCTTGCCCGTGCCCCCGACTGTCAAATTGCCTATGCTCACCACGGCGCATGGGAGGCCTGTGCCGGAAGCCCATCCGAGAAAGTAGAAAAAATTACGGACCCTGACCGCCAGCCCATAGATCATCGAGAGCGGCAGGAGCAGCAGCCAGGCGACATAACCCAGCGGACCCCTACGACCCCACACCTTTCGAATCCATGTCTCATTCATCAATTTCCCGGCTGCGCTACTTATGGATGCAGATAACGGGACAGCAGCCCCATAGTACGCTCCATCACTCCTCGATCCCCCTGCACGAGTCGACACGCGATTTTGCCCATATTCTCCGCCCTGCCCGGATCGGTCAACAGTCCGGATATTTCCCGCACCAAGTCCTCCCGCCCGCGCACCTCGACAGCGCCCCCCTTCTGCTTCATTTCTCCGGCGATGGCGGCGAAGTTGGTCATGTAAGGGCCGAAAAGCACCGGTTTTTGAAGGCGAGCCGCCTCCATGAGGTTGTGGCCGCCGGCATCGACCAGGCTGCCGCCGATGAACGCGACATCGGCCAAGGCATAAAAGGCGGGAAGCTCGCCGATCGTATCCAAAAAAATGACGTCCGCGACCCCGCTGCCCTGGCCGTTGATTTCACTCTTTTTCCTATACGCGACTCGCTTCTGCTGGAGCAGCCTTTCGACCTCGTCAAAACGCTGCGGATGCCGCGGCGCCAGCACCATCGACAGCTTGGGGAAGGAAGCCTTGAGAAAGAGGAAAGCCTCCAACAGCACCTCTTCCTCTCCTCTGTGGGTGCTCCCAGCGACCAATACCTGCCTGCCGTTGTCTTTCACCATCGGCAAACCCATTTCCCCTTGGGCTTTCTTTGCTTCGCCCGCATCCTCACTCGCATGCTTGAGACTCCCGGTTATCCAGGTCCGCCCGGAATCCAATCCGAGCGCCGCCATGCGTTCCGCGTCGCCTTCACTCTGCATCCCAACGGCGCTGAAGCGGCGCACCGCAGCAGCGAAAAAAAACCGAAACACCCGGTACCAGCGAAACGCGGCCGGGGAGAGGCGGCCGCTCAGCAGCAGCGTCGGGATTCCCCTGGCGTGGGCGAGACGCAGGAAGTTCGGCCAGATTTCCGTCTCCAGGATCACCACCAGGGAAGGATCAAAGGTCGCCAACGCCCGGCGCACGATCCACGGGTGGTCCAACGGAAAAAAAATCACCGCATCCCCCGCCCCGCTCTGCCGGGCAATCTGGTTTCCCGTGGCGGTAAAAGTGGAGAGCAGGATTTTTCGCCCCGGAAAGCGCTCTTTGATCTCGCCGGCCAGCCGCCTGAGAGACAAAACCTCGCCGACAGACACCGCATGAATCCAAATCGGGCGCGACCCCAACACCGGCTCGATCACCGCTCGCGGATAGAAGCCGAGCCGCTGCAAGACTCCCTTCCTGAATCGCTCGCCGGAGAGCATTAAAACGGCAAGGACCGGCAAGAACAGCACGGAAAAGAGCGTGAGGAGCAGATTATAAAACCAGTAGGCCATCGACGCTAATGCAGGGTCTTGCCATGGGAAGTTCTTGCGTCTTCCAAAAGCTGCAGGGTGTAGAGCCGGTTGTACTCGGACTCCCGGCCCAGCAACTCCTCGTGCGTCCCTTGCTCCACGATCGATCCATCCACCAGAACCACGATCCGGGTGGCCTTGCGGATGGTGGAGAGCCGATGGGCGATCACCAGGGTCGTGCGCCGCACCATCAGGTTTTCCAGCGCCTCCTGCACCAGTCGCTCGGAGTCCGTGTCCAGAGAGGACGTCGCCTCGTCGAGGATGAGGATGGGGGCGTCTTTGAGCAGGGCGCGCGCAATCGCCAGCCGCTGCCGCTGCCCGCCCGACAGCTTCACGCCCATCTCGCCGACGACGGTGTCGTAACCCTGCGGCATGCCGATGATGAAGTCATGCGCGTGCGCCGCCTTCGCCGCCGCCACGATGTGATCCATATCTTTCGAGTGATCCCCGTACGCGATATTGTTCTTGACCGTGTCGTTAAAAAGGAACGTGTGCTGGGAGACGATACCGATCTGGGAACGTAGCGATTCAACAGTCACCTCCCGGATATCGACCCCGTCGATGGTGATTTTGCCCGAGCTCACGTCATAAAACCTCGGTATCAGATCCGCCAGGGTGCTCTTTCCCACGCCGCTCACCCCGACGAGAGCCACCATCTCCCCGGCCCGGATCGTCAGATTGATATCCTGCAGCACCGGCTTCCGCCCGTAGCCGAAGCCGACGTCGTGAAACTCGACCAAGCGGGAAAATGGCGGCGCCGGCCGGGCAGCCGGTTGATCTTTGATCTCCGGCTCGATGTCCATGATCTCGAAGATCCGTTCGGCGCCGGCCACGCCCTGCTGAATCGTCGTAAAGGTCCGCGTCAGATGCTTGAACGGCTGGTACATGAGGAACATCGCGGTCATGAAGGCCATAAATTCTCCGGGAGTGCGGCCTCCTTGAATCACGCTCGAGCCCCCGTACCAGACGACCGAGCCGATCGCAAAAGAGGCCAAAAGCTCCATCGCGGGGGCGACCACGGCCTGGGTGCGGCAGCCGCGGATCGACTGTTTGAATACCCGGCGGTTCTCTTCCTCGAAGCGCTTGATCTCGTACTCTTCCATTCCAAAGGCCTTCACGATGCGGTTGCCCTGGATACTCTCCTGGAGCAAGTTCGTGAGGTTGCCCTTGGCCACCTGTCCGCGCTTGGTAAAACGCTTTATCTTCCTGCTCATCCGGCTGACGGGCAAAACCGACGCGGGGAAGACCACGAACGCGATCGTCGCCAAAACCCAGTCTTTGAGGAAGGCGACAACGATCAACACCAGCAACGAGGTGCTGTCCCGAATGAGCGAGGCGACCGAATCCGTCAACGCCGAGCGCACCAGCGCCACGTCGTTGGTTACCCGCGAGATGAGGGTCCCGGTCGGATGGCGGGGAAAAAAGGCCAGGGAGAGAGACTGAATATGGCTATTGAGGGCGGAGCGGACGTCATTGATGATACGCAGTCCGACATAGTCGGTAAGGTAGCTTTGGCCGAAATTCAGCAGGCCTCGAACGGCAAAAATCCCGATGATCACGAAGGGGATGTAGGATAGAACCGCCTGATCCTTGCGGACAAAGACGTCGTCAAAAACGGTTTGCGCGAGATACGGGACCGCCCCGCTCGTCGCGCTGTAACCGGCCATGCAAATCATGGCCATCGTGAAGTAGGGCCAGACATACGGCCTGAGAAATTTTAATAAGCGCAGATAAATCGTCATAACGCTCCAGACGCCTCGCTCCTCACTTTATTTCGCCATCATGGAAAGCGCGATATCCGCAACCCGGCCGGAAGCGCCGGGCGCGCCGAGCTTTTCCCGAACCTGCGCGAGTTTACCGACGATCCGTTCCTGTAATGCCGGGTCCCCCAAGATGTGCCGGCTGGCATCGAGGATCCTCTCCGCCGTGACCTCGCCCTGAATCAATTCCGGCACCACCGCTTCCCCGGCCAGGATATTGACCATGCCGATATGCCTGACGCTTACGAGCAATCGGGCCAGGCCGTAGGTCAACCACGCCAGCCGGTAGACGATAATCATAGGCCTCAGCATCAATGCGGTTTCCAAAGTAGCGGTCCCCGAGGCGGTCCATACGAGGTCGCAGAGCTGCAATATATTATAGGTGTTCCCGTCGGCAATAGAAACCCGCACCGGTTGCCGGGCCAGGATCCCGTCAAAAATCCGCCTATCGACCGTGCTGGCGCGCACCAGGATGAACTGGACTTCCATCTCTTCATTCAAGCGCCGGGCCGCCTCCAGCATGGGCGGAAGGTGATAGGCAACCTCCCGCCTCCGGCTTCCCGGCAAAAGGGCGATGGTCTTTCTCGACGGGTCCAATCCGTACTGCCTCACGATCCTTTCGCGAGGCTCGGTAGCGCGGGCGAGATCCAACAGCGGGTGGCCGACAAAAGTTACCGGGACTCCCTGTTCTTCATAGAGCGCCACTTCGAAGGGAAAGACCACCGCCATTCTATCCACGCATTGCGCGATCTTTCGGATGCGGCGTCGCCGCCACGCCCAAACCTGCGGGCTGACGTAGTAGAGGACCGGTATCCGCAACTTCTTTGCCGCCCGGGCCAGCCGCAGGTTGAATTCGGGAAAATCAATCAGCACCAGCAGGCTCGGCCTTTGCTCCCGCAGAGCGCCGCGCAAGCGCCGATATGCCCGCCACAGGGTTCCCAGGTTGCCGGCCAGCTCCGCAAACCCCATTCCCGTCAGCTCGCCCACGTCAAAGAGGACCTTCACCCCCTGCCGCTTCAGCCCCTCCCCCGCCACGGCAAGAATTTCCAGACTCGGATCGCGCCGGTAAAGGGCCTCGACCAAGTAAGAGCCGTGGAGGTCGCCTGAAGCCTCCCCCACGACGAGCATGATCTTCTTCCCCGGTCCTCCCATTGGCCCCAATCGGCCCTCAACCGTCCGAAGCCGAAGGCTGACCGCTGAATGCCGGCTGCTTATCTATCTGTTCACTGATCATCGTCGCGATCTCCAGGGCCCGCAGTCCCTCTTCGCCGCTCACCAACGGGAGGCCGCGGCTCCGGACCGTGTCGAGAAAAGAGTCGATCTCGTCCGCCATGGCGTCTCCTTCTTTGATCTCGATCGTTTCCGCCCGGATATCGCGCCACCCTGCGCCCTTCCCCGGCCTCCGATAGATCTGCGCCCGCTTCTGGTCGTAATCGATGGAGATGTAGGCGTCCGGCTGGAAAAAACGGATTTTTCTCTCGCGCTTGAGGGACACCCTGCTGGAGGTCACGTTGGCGATGCAGCCGCCGGCAAAGGTGATGCGCGCATTGGCGATGTCCGGCTTGTCAGTCAAGACCGCGACGCCGACGGCCTCCACCCGCTCGACGGGCGAGCGCACCAGACTGGCGATCACGTCGATGTCGTGGATCATCAAGTCAAAGACGACATTCACGTCGGTGCCGCGCTCCACAAAAGGCGCAAGACGATGACACTCCACGAACCTGGGGTCTCGGATCACCCCCTCCAGCCGGCGGATCGCCGGATTGAATCGTTCCAGATGCCCCACCTGCAGGACAAGCCCCTTCTCTTTGGCCAGCGCCACCAGATCCCTCCCCTCATCCAAAGAGGCGGCCAACGGCTTCTCCACCAGGACATCGATCCCGCCCGCCAGAAAGTCCCGGCTTACCTGGTGATGGAGACGCGTCGGAACAGCGACGCTGACGCAGCGCACACGGTCGAACAATTCGCGGTAATCGGTCACATAAGCCGCGCCCAATTTTCGCCCGACCTCCGCGGCGCGCTCCGGAACCACGTCCGCCACGGCGACCAGCGTAGCCTTCTTGGAGGCGGCATACTTCTCCGCATGAAAACGCCCCGCGTAGCCGACGCCGACAACCCCGACCGCGATCTTTGACTCAGCATCCATCTCGCCGCACATCCCATGGTTCAAAACATTCCAACCGTTTAAACATCTTGAGCCGCCTGAACATCGCAAACCTACTTTTTTTCGCCACTGACGGCGACGACCACGATCCCCCGCCGATTCGCCTCTTTGAGGAGATCTTCTTTTTCCAGGAGGATCGTCTTGCCCGCCTCCACCGCCAAGACCGCTCCTTTGAGCTCATGCAGCAGCTCGACTGTGTCCACCCCGACCGCCGGCACGTCGAAACGCAGGTCCTGCTGGGGCTTGCTCACCTTGACCACGACGAAACCCCCTTTGCCCAGGCTGCCGCCTCTGCGGATCGCAGCGTCCGTTCCTTCAACCGCCTCGACAGCCAGAACCACCCGGTTTTTAACCACCACGGTCTGTCCGATGCCCAGCCGGCCCAGCTCCTTAGCGGTTTCCAATCCTATGCGGATATCTTCCCACTGCTCCGTGGTAGGGGGGCGCCTTGTGAGCACGCCCTCGGACGGCAGGAGCTCAGAGAGAAACAGGGTGGATTCCAAAATGCGAATGCCTTCTCTTTCGAGCTCTTCGGCGACCGCCCGCAAGAGCTGATCGTCTTCCCGGCTGCGCACCCGGGCCAGAAACGCCGCCCCGCGCAGGTCCGGCCGGAAATTCGAGAAAAGCCTGACCTTCTGAATGCCGCCTGCCATGACGGCTTCCCGGATTCCAGCGTGATGAAAGGCGCGGATCACTTTCCCCAGCTCCCCCACGTAGACCCAGGTAAGCGCATCCACCATCCCCTCGATGGCCTTGGGCGTCTCTCCCCGATGGGCCACTGCCACCACCGAGACGCCGGCCCGCTTCGCCTGCTCGGCGAAGATAAGAGGGAACTTGCCGTTACCGGCGATCAGGCCAAGCTTCTTCACACAAAAATCAGGTTTAAATCGTTCAAACCGTTTAAGACGTTCAACGTTGAACCCATTGAACATTTTGAACGACTTGAACTCTTAAATACTAGCGGCAGGTCCCGCGTTTGGCCTGCTCGATAAAACTCGCCATCTGCTCCACCTCAGGGGATTCCGGAAACTGCCGCCGGACTTCCTTCAAGGCCTCACCGGTCCTCAAGCCGGACTGAAAAATGGTGCGGTACGCTTTCCTCAGGGCCTCTATCTGCTCCCTGCTGAACCCCCGGCGTTTGAGTCCCTCGATGTTGAGCCCCCTGAGCTTGGCCCGATCCCCGGTCGCATTGCAGTAGGGCGGAATATCCTTCGACACCATGGAGCCCGCCCCGAGGATCGCCCCGCTCCCGACCTTGACGAACTGATGGACGCCGACCAGCCCGCCCACGATGACATAGTCCTCGATCACCACATGGCCGCCGAGCGTCGCCCCATTGGCGATGATGTTATAGCTGCCGAGGACGCAATCGTGCGCTATGTGGCAATACATCATCAAAAGGTTGCGGTCGCCGATGCGGGTCACCATTCCGCCGCCGGTGGTGCCGGGATTGATCGAAACGAATTCCCGGATCGTGTTGTGATGACCGATCACGAGCTGGCTGTCCTCTCCTTTGTACTTGAGATCCTGGGGAATGGAGCCGACGGATGCGAACTGAAAAACGGTATTGCCCTCGCCTACCGTCGTGTTGCCCTCCAAGACCGCGTGGGGCCTGATCCTCGTGCCCTTGCCGACGCGCACCCGGGGGCCGATGATCGAATAGGCCCCGACCTCTACATCCCCATCCAATTCCGCCCGCGGGTCGACCAACGCCGTTTGATGGATCTTAGCCATTTCCGCCTTCGGCGCGCCGCTATTCCAACGGGACCTCCATAGCCGATATCTCCGCCTGGGCCACGATATTTCCGTCCACCATCGCGACGCCCCACAATTTCCAAAAAGAGCCGCGCCGCTTGAGCGATGTCAGCTCCAGGCGCAGCTGGTCTCCCGGCTCCACCGGCCGTTTGAACTTAACCCGATCCAGTCCGGTCAAAACGAACACCTTGTCATGGTCACTGCCGCCCCTGGCCGCGTACGCGAAGATCGCCCCCACCTGGGCCATCGCCTCACAAATGAGCACTCCCGGCATGACCGGCCGATGGGGAAAGTGGCCCTGAAAAAACCCCTCATTGAACGTGACGTTTTTGATCCCCACGATTTTCTGATCCCCTTCGATTTCCAGGATCCGGTCCACCAGGAGAAAAGGATAACGGTGCGGAATCCGCTTAAATATCTCCTTAACGTCGAGCATCTTTTTTGACTCCTTTTCCGCGTCTCTGCGCCAGCCGGGAGAGTTTCCGCTCAAGGCCGCGCACCGTGCTCCACAACCGGGGCAGCTGAGGCAGGAGTGTCATGACCTTCAACCACTGCGGATGGGGCGCAGCCGCTAAGCCGCCGGAAAGGACCGCGCCCGGAGGCACGGAGCGCGGAATCCCGGATTGCGGTCCGATTCTCGCCTTGTCACCGATGTCGACGTGATTCACCACGCCTACCTGCCCGGCCAGGATGACCTCGTTTCCGATGCGGGTGCTTCCGGCGACGCCGGCCTGAGCTGCAATGATCGCGTCCTCGCCCACAACCACGTTGTGCGCGATCTGCACCAGGTTGTCGATCTTGGCCCCTCTCCGGATGAGGGTCCGGCCCAGCGTCGCGCGATCTACCGTCGTGTTGGCTCCGATCTCCACGTCATCTTCGATTTCCACGATCCCGACCTGCGGTATCTTGATCCTCTCTTTCCCTTCCCCGGCGTAACCGAAGCCGTCCGCGCCGATCACCACTCCTGCGTGCAGGATCACCCGATTGCCGACACGGCATCTTTCCCGAATCGTCACTTGCGGATGGATGAAGCAATCCGCGCCGACCACGACCCCGGCCCCCAAAAACACCCCGGGGAACAGAACCGTACCCCTCCCCACCCTCACTTCCCTTCCCACGTAGACGTACGGGAAGACGGTTACCTTCTCCCCGACTATCGCCGTAGGATCGATCGTGGCGTGGTCGCTGATACCGCCATCGTATGGCTGGAGTGGATTGAAGACATGCAGGATCTTGGCGAAGGCGATATAGGGATCGCGGACTTCGAGGAACGCCTTTTCCGCTTTCCCGAACGAGGGCGGCGACGCGCCACCGCCCACGATGACGGCGCTGGCGCGGGAAGTTGCCAGGTAAGACCGA
>MGSR01000094.1:0-5701 GCA_001798565.1 Deltaproteobacteria bacterium RIFCSPLOWO2_12_FULL_60_16 | reverse complement strand
GCCTCCTCGATCGACGCCACTCTGAGTATTTCAATTCCACCATCGCCAACCACCCTACCGCCAACGAGACCGGCCAGTTCGGAAAGGGTTTTCCGCACCTTGGTCACTTGCCCTTGGTCACCTTTCCCGGCGCAGGAACGCGACTGTTGTACAGGTCGATCACCTTCTTCGTGATATCGATGCCTTCATCGCTGTAGGGCACCTGCGAGCGCTCGACGATGATCGAGAACTTGTCGCCCTTGCCTACCTCATTGACAACCTTCACGATGTCCTTGAAGATCTCCCCGGTCATTTCCCCCTCTTTTTGGCGCAGCTCCTCCTGGGAATCGCGCGCGCTGAGAACATACCCGCGTTCTCTCTTCTGTATCTCTTTCTCCAGGCTTCTCCTGTCCTCTTCCTTCATGAGAGGGCTCTTCTTCTCGAAATCGCTCTTCAGCCTTTCGACCTCCTGCTTTTCCCTGATGAGTTCCGTCTCCACCTTTTTAACGTGGGTGCGAAATCTTTCCTTAGCCACTTTCCCGGCCTGGGATTCGCTGATGATCCTCTGGATATCCACGACCCCGATCTTGACCTTTTCCTGAGCCCACGCCGGCAGGGCAAAAAACGCCAGCAAAAGAACCGCAAAACTCTTCTTCACAAAACCTCCGAACGAATGAGATTTCCGAAAGGCAAATACTACTGTTGACCGCCCAAAGCGAAGCCTACCACCGAAGTGTCGTCGCCCGATTTCTTGTTGAGCGGGAAGCCGAGCTCCACGCGGAGGGGACCGAAGGGCGACAGCCAGCGGCCGCCCACTCCGACCGACCTCCTGTAATCAGCCAGCTCAAAGAAGCTGTCCGATTTCTTGAACGCCTGACCCATGTCGAAGAAGGCCACCCCGCGCAGGCCGTATTGCTCCATGATCGGGAACAGCAGTTCGGCATTGAGAACCGCCTGCTTGTCCCCCCCTACCGAGTCGCCTCCCTCGCGGGGGCCAAGGCTGCGCTCGGCAAAACCGCGCACCGAGTTCAAGCCGCCGGGGAAATAGCGCTCGAACAGAGGCAGATCTTTTTTCCCGTTGGACCGCTCTTTAAACCCCAGGCCGTAGCCGAGCGCCCCTCCCAGGGCCACCGTGTAAGTCCCGCCCCAATCGGGATCCTTGAGCACCGGATAATACCACCGTCCCCTCATGTCACTCTTGAGAAAATTGTTGTCCCCTCCCAAGCCGGCGAATTTCACGGCCAACCCCGCGCTCGTCCCCTCGGTGGGACTGAAGAAATGATCCCGGCTGTCGTAAGAGAGGTTCGGGGTCATGCTGCTCGTCCACGAGATCCCTTTTTCGTCCCTGATCGAGGCGGCGGCATCGGAGTCCACGCTGCCGATTTTCTCGCGGGTGAGCTCGTAGGACATCCCGGCCCTGCTGTATTCTATGAAGGGAGGATAGTCCCCGCCGGACCTTCCGTAGCCGTTATCGTCCGCGGGGCGCCTGAAGTAGGGCAGGTCCAAACGCTTCAAGGGGTACCCGGTGCGCATGCCGAAGCCCGTTCTCCTGGACGTAAACTCATTGAACTCCCGGCGGGTATTGAAGCCGTCTGCGCCGATGGTCAGCGGCGTGTCATACAGGTAAGGCTCGGTGAAACTCAGCACGAAGTCCTGCCGCAGCGTTCCGAGATCAAAGCTGGCGTTGACCGACTGGCCCCGGCCGAAGAGATTTTTTTCCGCCACCGAGGTCGTGAAGATGAAATTGTCGCCGCTGCTGTAACCCGCGCCGATGCTGAAAGTCCCCGTGGGTCCTTCCTTGACGTCCACCATGAGATCCACGCTGTCCGGCTGATCGGTCTTTTTCGTCCCCAGCTGGACATCCTCGAAGTAGCCCGTCCGCTGCAGCGCGTTGCGGCTCTTCTTGATCCGGTCGCCGGAAAAAAGCTCCTGTTCGACAACCTCCATCTCCCGGCGAATCACCTTGTCCCTCGTCTTGGTATTGCCGGCGACCATCACGCGGTTGAAATAGACCGGCGGGCCGCGGGTAATCACCAAAGCGACGTCCACGCTCTTTTGCTCCGCCTGAACTTTGGTCACAGGCTCCACCTGGGCAAACGCGAACCCCTTGTTGGAATACAGCTCGGAAAGCTTGGTGATGTCGCCGCGCAGACGGCTCCCTCGGAAAATCTGGCCGGTCGTCAGCTCCATTTTCTTGAGCAGCGCTTCCGCCTCCTCGATCAGCTCGCCGCCGATCTCGACCTTCCCCACCCTGTACTGCTCGCCCTCCTCGATGCGAATCACCACTTCAATGCCGTCGCGCTGCTTCAAGATCACCGGCTCGTCGATCTTGTGGTTGATGTAACCGTGATCGTAATAGTGAGCCGAGAGAATCGCCAGATCGTTGGTCAAAATATCGCGGTCCAAGACGCCCCTGTTGGTGATGAAGGAGAGGAACCACTTCTCCTTGGTCGCCATGAGCCCCTTCAAATCGCCGTCCACGAAGGCCCGGTTACCCTCGAAGGAGATCCTCTGGATCAAGAGCCTGCCGCCCTCTTCGATGTCCAGATGAACAGTGGCCTGGTTGTTTTCCACCAGGGCCACGGAAAACTCGACGCTGGCGTTCAGATAACCCTGCTCGCCGTAGAGCTTCCTCACCCTTTCAGCGCCTTCCGCCACCTTGTCCCGATCCAAAATAGTGCGCGGGTTGATACCCAGGGCGGTTTCGATCTTGTCCTTGCCGACCTGCGAATTGCCCTGGATCTTGACTTCCTTGATGTAGGGCTTTTCCTTGACCAGGTAAGTGAGAACAGCTTCGGGAGAGAGCTCGGCCTTGACCTCGTCAAAAAAACCCATCCGGTAGATCGCCTTGACATCCTGGTCCACGACCGACGGATCAAAGAGATCTCCCGGGCGCGCCTTGAGATGAAGCCGGATTCCGTCCTCTTCTACCCTCAAATTCCCCTGGATCCTGATCTCCCTCAGCTGCACTTTCTCCTGCGCGGAGAGGGAGCTGAATGGGATCAACAGAGACAAAGAAATAAGCAAGAGAACTGCGACTATCCTGCAAAACCTGGCTATTTCCGTCATCGGCCCGTTGTCGCCTCTCCCCAATAACCTGCCCAAATCACCTTTTTTGTAGCAAATTCGCGAACTTTTGTAAAGGTAAAACATTGGCTCCGAATCACAATGGAAAAAGCCGGCCTTCACGAAGCTCCATCTGCCGGCCCACCCTGGCGGCGAATCCACGGTTGTGGGTGGCCACGACGAAGGCCATCCCTCTCTCCTCGTTGAGGTGAAATAAGAGATCCTGGATCTCTTCCCCGGTGGCGGGATCCAGGTCCCCCGTCGGCTCGTCGGCGAGAATCAGCCGAGGTCCTACGATCACCGATCGAGCCACGGCGACCCGCTGCTGCTCCCCGCCGGAAAGCTTTCCCGGCCGGTGGGACATGCGCTCGCTCAGCCCGACCACGTCGAGCAGTCTCTCCGCCTCCTTTCGGGCCCTTTCCCACTCCCAACCCTGGACCAGCGCGGGAAGCATGACGTTCTCCAGGGCGCTGAAATCGGGCATGAGATAATGAAACTGGAAGACGAAGCCGATCTCCCGATTGCGCAGCTCGGACAGCGTCTCTTCGTCCAGCGAGGCGAGATCCCTGTCGCGGTAGATTACCTGGCCGCTGCTCGGCCGATCCAGCGTGCCCAGGAGATGAAGCAGGGTGCTCTTGCCGACGCCGGACTCGCCGACGATGGCGATCTTTTCCCCTTCCTCCAGCTCCAGATCCAATCCCTGCAGGACGCGGATCTCTTCTCCGGTCTCGACAAACGACTTGTGCAGGGCTCGAACCTCGAGCAGCTTACTCATAGCGGATGATCTCTACCGGGTCCAATTTGGCGGCGTGCCGCGCCGGATAGACGCTGGCGAGCAGGCAGACGAAAAAGGATGTCAGGGCCACCAGCACGAAGTTTCCGAGATAGATCCGCACGGGAACGGTGGAGATGAGAAAAACGTCCTTGGGCAGCTCGATGAACTGGTAGCGCTCGATCAAGAGGCAGATGCCGTAGCCGAAGAGCACGCCGAGGAGCGTCCCCACCGTGCCGATCACGCAGCCCTTGATGAGAAATATTCTCCGGATGCTGCGGCGCGTCGCCCCCATCGACTGGAGGATCGCGATGTCTTTTTTCTTCTCCATCACCACCATGATCAACGTCGATATGATATTGAAGGCGCCGATCAGCACCATGAGCAGCAATACCAGGAAGTAGACCGTCTTCTCCAATCTCAGGGCGGAAAAGAGGTTGGGCCAGAGCCGGGACCAGTCCTCGGCAAAATAGGGGAAGCCCAGCTTCCGCTGGATTCGGCCGGCGATCTCCTGGGCCTGGTAAACGTCCTCAACCCGGATCTCGATGCTGCTCACCGAGTCGCCGATCTCGAAGAAGCGCTGCGCGTCGGCGAGATTCATATAAACCAGGGTGGCGTCGTACTCGTGCATCCCCGAGTCGAACAGCCCCACCACCACGAAGCGCCGGACCTTCGGCACCATCCCGAGCACGGTCGGCGTGGCCAGAGGAGAGACCACCTGAACCGGCTCCCCGACCAGCGCCTTGAGCTGCCCCGCCAGCCTGGTCCCGAGGATCACCCCGGGCAGCGACACGGATCGTCCTTCGACCTCGACAGGATAGCTCTTATTGAGGGCCCCGAGGCTCCCTTCCTTTATATAGGGCTGGATATCGACGACCCGCGCGGCCCGCTCCGGATCGATGCCCCGAACCACCACGCCGGAGACCCGCGCGCCTGAGGTGACCATCACCTGGCCGTAGACCGAAGGGGCGGCGGCCACGACGCCTTTCTCCTGCTCGATCTGATCGACGACCTGCTCATAATCCGTCAGGCGATCTCCCGGCTTGACCACGGCGATATGGGCGTTGATGCCGAGGAGGCGGTCCCGCAGAACCTCCTCAAAGCCGGTCATGACGGCCATCACCACGTTGAGGGTCATGACCCCGATCATGACCCCAAGAATCGATATCAGGGTGATCAGAGAGATAAAGGTCTCGCGCCGGCGCGCGCGCAGATACCTGAGACCGATGAAGAGCTCGTAGTTCATTCAGCGTTCAGGCCGGAGCAGAGGGAAAAGGATGACATCCCGAATCGAGGGAGAATCGGTAAGGAGCATGACCATGCGGTCGATCCCTATCCCCTCTCCCGCCGCCGGGGGCATGCCGTACTCCAGGGCGCGCAAGAAGTCCTCGTCCACGGCGCTGCCCGCCTCCTCGGAGGCCCGGCGCGCCTCCGCCTGCTGCGCGAACCGGGAGCGTTGGTCCGCGGGATCGTTCAGCTCAGAGAAGGCGTTGGCCAGCTCTCGACCGCCGATGTAGAGCTCGAAGCGGTCGACCAGGGCCGGGTTGGCGTCGTTCTTGCGCGCCAGCGGAGACACCTCCAGGGGATAGCCGGTCACGAAGGTGGGTTGAATCAGCCGGGACTCCGCGACCTCCTCGAACACCTCCACCAGCAGGTTCCCGTAAGGCTGCCCCGGGTCGAGCTTGAGCCCCTTGGATTGCGCGTAGGCGCGCAACCCGTCGAGAGTCGATACCTGCCCTTGCTTCGCCCCGCCGTACTCCTCGATCGCCTCCCGGACCGACAAGCGCCGCCACGGCGGCTTGAGATCGATGATCTGATCTCCCGAGGAGATTTCGAGCGATCCGAGAATCTCCCCGGCCACGGCCGTAAACAGCTCCTCGGTCA
>MGSR01000093.1:2727-5283 GCA_001798565.1 Deltaproteobacteria bacterium RIFCSPLOWO2_12_FULL_60_16 | reverse complement strand
TGGTCGCCCGCAGGATAATCGAGTTCTTGGGCCTTGGTCTTTACAAAGACATAATCGTTGGCCAACTCACCGTAGTAGATTTCTGGCCGGGTAATCTTAAGCGGCCCAACTGAAACCGGCGGAATATCCTTGATAAAGAACTCCGGCAAGCCCTCCGGGGTGACCTGATTGACCGGCCCGAAGACCACGCCATAACCGTGCGTGTAGGTGAGGTGCTCGTTGATCCAGATGCGGCTAGGTAGATGTTGGTGGGAAATCTCACGGGCCGAAAGCATGACCTGGCGATAGGTGCCGTCGATCAAGTAGCGGTCGTTATCAACATCGACGAACTTATAATAGGTGCGGATCTCCTGGAGCTGAGCGTAGGTCGCCAGCAGCGGACGATGCTCCCACAGCCGGATGTTCTTGATCGTCGGGTCGTTGCGTCTCAAATCGGCGGCGGTGAGCTTTTCATCGGCCGGAAAGTCTTTGCTCTCGATTTTATCCAAACCATAGGCGCGCCGCGTGAACTGGATGTTGCGTTCGATAAACATACGCTCCGCTACGGCCTCGTTGGGCACCACGCGAAAACGCTGCACAAAGGAAGGATAGAGATTCAACCCTGCCAGATGGACCAAGATCAGCCCTCCCACGCCAACGAAAAGGTACTTAAACCCCGGTCGATAGATTTGGAGGAGAGAAAGCCCGGAAGCAATCAGAGCCAGCAAAGCTAGAACGCGGAGCGCCGGGAGGTTGGCATAGACATCCGCATAGGTGGCGCCGTAGGCAGCTCCCCTGGATGAATAAAGGAGCTCGAAGGCATCCAAATAGTACCCTCCGGCCTTAACCAGCAGGAATACGGCAAGTAGGCAAAGCAGATGTCCCCTGGCCCGATCGCTGAGAAACAACCCTCGCGGACCGTACTGGACACCCCGGTAAAGGAGATAAGTGAAGGCGGTCGCCAGAATGGTCAGCCCAAGGGAGAAGGTGAGCCAGTTGTATAAGGCCGTGAGGGCCGGCAGACGAAAAACATAGAAGCTGATATCTCGACCGAAGAGAGGGTCCGCAATGCCGAAGGGAACTGAGTTGAAAAATAGCAGTAAAGACTGCCAATGGCCCGCCGCCTGCGGCGCGGCAAAGAGCCCCAGTAGAATGGCTATCGGCAGAAGCAAACGCCGGAGCACCGGATCGACGAGCTCAGGACTGGGCAGCTCGATGGCATTTTCCTGCTCCAAAAAACGAACGCCCCTGGGCGCTCGGGCTGCCAGCTTGACGTTAAAATAGACCAGCAGGAAAAAGAGCCCGCCAAAAACCAAGGCCAGGGCAAGCTTAAAGGTCAGGCTGGTAGTAAAGATCTCGGTGTAGCCGACCTCCTGAAACCAGAGCCAGTCGGTATAGAGAGAAATCGTCTGGCCGAAAAATATGATAAGAATTAAAACAGCGAAAAAAAACAAACGGGTTAAACCCTTCATATGGCTCCCTTTGATCCGTTAAGCTCTCAGGCCTCAGCCTGCGGATGGTATAAAACCCCGGAGACGAAAGCAATCGATCTTTTTCGAGCGGCGCGGGACGGGCGCGGCGGCACGCCTTCTCCCGGACCGCCCCGGGACAAAAAAAGGCGGCCCCGGATTTCTCCGCAAGGCCACCTTTGATGAGCGTAATCGACAGGACCGAAGAAAAACTATGCAGCCGCCCCCACCTTGGGCCGCCACTTATCAAACTTACTTTCTAGCTTGGTCAACAACTCCATAGCGACCATTCCCGAGATGGCGAAGATCAGGACGCCGACAAAGACCTTATCGGTCTGAAAGGTCGCGCCCGCCACGGTGATCATGAAGCCGATTCCCGCGGTGGCGGCATAAAGCTCGCCGACCATGACGCCGATGAGCGCCCTGCCCACCCCGAGTCTTAAACCGGTAAGGATAAAAGGAACAGTGGAAGGAAGCACCACGCTCTTAAAGATCTGCCACTCGGAAGCGCCGAAGCTCCTGGCAGCATTGAGGAGGTTGAGAGGCGTGGTCTTCACCCCGTCACGCGTATTGATCAACATGGGGAAGACGGCGCCGAGAAAGATGATTCCGACCTTGGAAAGGATGCCGATGCCCAGCCAGATGATGACCAGGGGCAAGAGGGCGACGCGCGGGGTAGCGTTCATCGCATTGATGAAAGGATCAAAGATGTAGCTCATCCTTTTATACCACCCTACCATGATGCCAAAAGGAATGGCGAAGATGACCGAAAGGAAATATCCCCAGGCGAATTCGACCCCGCTCACGTAGAGATCATTATAGATCTCCCCCGAAGTAACGAGCTGGACAGCGGCTTTCCAGATGAGCGAAGGGGCGCTCATAAACATAGGATTGATGAGTTGCAAGACCCCGCCGGTCAGCTCCCAAATGCTAAGGAAGACCAGCACCGCGGTCGTTCCCAAAATCTTCTTTTCCTGGTTGAGGTAAAACTTATAGAGCCTGGAAGCCTCGGCTACGCTGACATCTAACAGGACCTCTTCTTGAGCTGTTTGCTCGGCCATAGGCGTGCCCTCCGTTCCCTTTAGCCCATGCGTTACGGGCCTGGATT
>MGSR01000093.1:0-2507 GCA_001798565.1 Deltaproteobacteria bacterium RIFCSPLOWO2_12_FULL_60_16 | reverse complement strand
TGGGGCAACCGCCATCTGGCCTGCAATTCTCTCTATACCCAGCTTGCGGGCTTCATTCGCGAGAAAAAGTGCGCGCAGGTGGATGTCCTCGATTGCCGCGCCCTCGGCCTCAACGACGGCGAAATGCTGGACGAGGTCCGCAGAAGAAAGCCGGACGTGGTCTTCTTCGGCAGCGTCATCCCGGCCGCGGGGGGGGCGGCTCAGCTCAACCGATTCCATGAAGCCATGAGGCGGATCAAGGAGCTCGCCCCCGAGACCGTTACCGTGGGCGGCGGACTCATGTACACCGCCATACCCAGAGACATCATGGGGGAGAACCCCCAGCTCGATTTCGCCATCGTGGGCGTCTTCGGGGACAACGAGTACCCCCTGTGGGAGCTGCTGGAGGAGCTTAAGAAGCCGGCGCCGAACTTCGGCGAGATCCGCGGCCTTTGCTACCGTAGGGGGAGCGAGGTCGTGTTGACGCCCGCCAGGGGAGTCATCGCCAACCTCGACGAGCTGCCGATGCCCGCCTACGATCTTTTTCCCATGGATCGCTACTACGGTTACTCCGTGCTCCCCAACTACAACGAAGCGGTGACCTCCAGGGGCTGCGAGGGGGCGTGCCATTTTTGTTACGAGTGGTGGCTTGTCGATCCGCGCAACCCCCGCGATTTCACCTCGCACCGCACCCGGGGAGGCAAAAAGGTCGCGGAGGAGATGGAGCTGCTGCACAAGAAATACGGGGTGAAGGCGCTCACCTTCATGGACGACGACTTCAACTCCGACCGGCAAAAGATGGTCGATCTGGTGGAGGAGCTGGAAAAGAAGAAGCTCGACATGAGCTGGTTCTGCCTGGGGCGGGCGCAAAACTTCATCCGCGACGCCGACCTGATCCCGCGGCTGCGCAAGGTCGGGATGTACCAGGTGCTGATCGGGATCGACGGCGGCACGGACGAGGAAATCGCCGAGGCGCGCAAGGGCCCGATGAAAGTCGGGGTCAAGGAGCTCAAGGAATTGGTCCAATTCCTGCGCCGGAACGATATCTCCACCATCGCCACCTACCTCAACGGCTTCTGGGAGGACGACGAAGCCAAGATCCGCCAGCGGTTCCGCGCCGTCGATGAGATCGATCCGGACATCGTCATGATCCAGCTGCTCAACCCGATCCCGGGATCTCCCATCTACAAGCGGGCGGTCAAAGAGAACCTGGTCGAGATCAAGGATCTGAGCCTCTATGATCTCGAGCACTGCATCATGCCGACCAAGCACCTGACCCGGCAGCAGCTCGGCGAGCTCACCGGCTGGGCCTTTCAAGGCTTTTATAGCAAGCCCGGCCGCATAGAGCGCATCCTCAACGGCTACACCTCGCCCTACGTGCGCATGAAATTCCTCTCCTTCAAGGAAAACGCCGCCAAGTACGAAAAGGGCGCCGCCGAAGACGCCGTCGCCATATAGGCAAATCGCGTAGAACCCAGATGAGTCAGAAGGGAGAGTCCTTGAGCGGCAAGGTCGTTCTCATTACGGGGGCGAGCCGGGGCATCGGCGCCGCCGCGGCAAAGCGGCTGGCCAAGGGAGGCGCCGCCGTCGTCATCAACTACCTTCAGAACCGCGACAAGGCCGCGGAGGTCCTGAAAGAGGTGGAGCAGTCGGGCGGCAGGGGAATGATCTTTCAGGCCGACGTGACGCGACCGGAACAGGTGGAGGAGATGGCGCGGGCGGTAGACAAGAGATTTTCCGGGGTGGATGTGCTGGTGAACAACGCCTACTTCCCCTTTGAGGTGAACCCGCTCCATCAGATCTCATGGGAGGGGCTGGAGCAGGCGACCCGCCACGAGCTCGCGGCCTTCTACAACTGCACGCGCGCATTTGTCCCCGGCATGACGGAAAAGAAAAAGGGTAAGATCATCGTCGTCAGCACGCGTCTGGCGCAGCAGCCGCTGCCCAGGATGGGGGCCTACGCCGCGGCCAAAGCCGCGCTGGAGGCGATGGCCAATACCATGGCGATCGAGCTCGGCCCTCTGGGAATCACCGTCAACGTGGTCACCCCCGCTTTCACCCTGACCGACGCCTCGGCGATCATGCCCGAAGAATTTAAGGAAAGGGTGCGCCAGACCAGGCCGCTGCGAAAGCACCTATACCCGGAGGATGTCGCGGGCACTATCGCGTTCCTTGCCAGCGAGGCGGCGGATATGCTAACCGGGAGCCACGTCCTGATCACCGGCGGCAGCCACTTGCAGATCTGATGTAGTTACTCGTTATTGGTTATTCGTTATTCGTTTCCGGGCTAATGAGTAACGATTCACGAGTAACGGATAACGAACCTATGCTTTCCCTCGACGAGATCGTCGCCAAGCTCAAAGAGATCGTCGGCCCGCGCTTCGTCTCCACCAACCCCATCGACAAGATCAACTACCAGCACACCCTTGCCTACGGCGCCTACCGGGCGCTGCCGGATGTCATCGTCCGTATGGAATCAGACGGCAGCGGCCGCCACCGGCTGGCCGAGATCTTGAGCTTCGCCAACG
>MGSR01000092.1:3242-6337 GCA_001798565.1 Deltaproteobacteria bacterium RIFCSPLOWO2_12_FULL_60_16 | reverse complement strand
TCCAACCTTGTTGGTCAGCCGCCATAAGTCGAGAAAGCTATAGGTTCTGTCCTGGGTGTAAATTGCGGCTTTATCGCCTCTGCCCGCCTCCAGATTCACGTCCAGATAATAGCAGCCGAGGTTTAGCTTCTCAGGTAGGGAAAATTCGATCTGTTCGCCTTTGACCATCTTTAAGAAATCGTCTCTAACGCATCGTATAACCGGCTCATTTGAAAGCGTTTTACCCCAATCTCAGGCAGATGTCTATTGTTGTGGGATTCAGCTTCGGGAGGTCGCTCCGCCAGTGACGTAATTGTAACCTTGGAATCGCTTGCCTGAGGGCAGGTCCGGAGTTTGAAATAGGGGATGGACGGAGCCATCCGGCTTATGCTAGAAGCGGGTTGGAATCATCTCCACTGGTAACGCTTCCTCTAAAACTGACGGTAGGGGAGGTAAGAGTCTATGGCTATTATCACTATATCGCGAGGCGCTTTTAGCGGCGGGCAAGCGCTGGCGGAGCGGGTGGCCTCGGTCTTGGGCTATCGGTGCGTGAGCCGGGAGGTGCTGGTCGAGGCGAGCCAGCGGTACGGCATCCCCGAGGCCAAGTTCATGGAGATCCTCGAGACGGTTCCGCACTGGTGGGAGCGCTGGCAGGAGAGCCTGCGGCTCTACCGCATCGTGCTTCAAGCGGCCATGTGTGAAGTCGCGCAGGGCGGCAACCTGGTCTACCATGGCCATGCCGGCCAGGAGTTGTTCCCCGCCATAAGTCATGTGTTAAAAATCCATTTGACCGCGCCGCTGTCGTTCCGCGTCCAGCAGGTGCGCTCCCGCCGGGGGCTCGACGAGAGCGCCGCTCTGGGGTACATCGAACAGGTCGACAAGGCGCGCAGCCGGCGGCTGCAGGCGATATTCGGCGCCGATTGGCGCGATCCCAGCCGCTATGACCTCGTGCTCAATGTCGCGCAGATGACGCTGGAGACGGCGGCGCACCTGATCGTGGAGGCGGTGCGGCGGCAGGACTATCAACCCACTGCGGAGTCCGAGCAGGCGTTCCAGGACCTGACCATCAGCGCCCGGGTGCAGGCGGCGCTCATCATCTCGCCCCGGACGCGCAATCTTACCGTGAATGTCCGGGTGGAAAGAGGCGAGGTCTATGCCTCCGGGATACTCGCCCAATCGGACTTGGAGCAGGAGATCGCCCGGTTGATCGGCAGCACCCCGGGGGTAAAAAAGGTGATGACGGATTTCGAATCCCCGCCGATCGAGTATATGTACCCCTGAGGAATCTTTTCGGATAGCCAAAAGACAACAGGCGTGAAAGGCAGGATGAAAAATGGCTGAGAATCTCGAGACGAAAACAACCCATTATGAATCGTGGATGCGGCAGGAAGGCGTTCCGGTTATAGAAGGCTACGGCGTCGATGTCGCCCAGGTGGCGCTGGGGCCCTGGCCGCGGCGCGGCGGACGGGGAGCCTTCGTGCAGCTTCGTGGAATGGAGGGCGTTACCGGCATGGAGGTGGTGGAAATCCCGCCCGGCAAGGCGCTGGAGCCGGACCGGCATCTCTACGAAAAGGTTTTCTACGTGGTGGAAGGGCTCGGATCCACGGAAGTCTGGCAGCAAGGGCAGAGCAAACGCTTTTTCGAATGGGGCCCGGGGAGTTTGTTCGCCCCGCCGCTCAACTGCTGGCACCGCTTGATCAACGGGGGCAGGCAGAGGGCGCTGCTGGCCGCGGTGAGCAACGCCCCGATGATCATGGATCTGTTCCACAACTCGGATTTTATCTTCAACTGTCCCTACCAGTTCCAGGACCGGTACGCCGGGGAGGAAAATTATTTTGCCATCGGACAGAAGCGCTATACCGTAGGGCGGGGCAACTACTGGGACACCAACTTCATAGCCGACGTCGCCACCGCGTCCATAGACTCCCACGAGTGGAAGGCGGCGGGCGGCGGGTTTACCGGTTTCGAAATCGCGGGCAATGTGCTGGTGGGCCATTTGGTGGAGTGGCCGGTGGGCAAGTATCATAAAGCCCACTATCACGGCGCCGGCGCGGTCCTGTTTATTCTGAAATCGGAAGGTTACACGATCATGTGGCCGAACGAGCTGGGAATCCACCCCTACCAGGACGGCCACGGCGATCAGGTCGTGCGGGTAGACTGGAAACCCGGCACGGCATTCGGCCCGCCCAGCGGCTGGTTTCACCAGCACTTCAATACCGGCAGGGAGCAGGCGCGCCAGCTTGCCCTGCGTAACGGGAGCAAGCGGCACAAGATGGGCTTCTATGTGGCGGCGCAGAAGCGCGACGGCGGAGTTTTCATCAGCATAAAGGAAGGCGGCACGTTGATCGAGTACGAGGATGAGGATCCGGAGATCCGCCGGATCTACGAGGCGGAGATCCGCAAGAAGGGAGTGGCCCTGGATATGCCTCCGCTCGCGGCGCGGCGGGCCGGCTAGAGGAATTATTCGGCGGCCCTGCTAGGCGACCGGCCCCGTTCGATACCTCCTCATCCTCACGGTCAGCCAACTCCACTGGTCGGGGTAGCGGCGGATGAGCTTTTCCAGATAGCCGACCATATGGCGGGTGTTGTTGGTAATGTCCGCCCCCAGGCTCCCGTTTCTTTCCATGGTGATTTCCGGCTCGATGACCAGCTCCAGCCCTCCCTGGTAATTGCGGATCAGATAGAGCGGCACCACCGCCGCGCCGGAGCGCAGCGCCAGACTCACCGGCCCGCGCGGCGACGGGACGCGCTGGCCGAACAAGAGGGTCTCGACTTTCCCCTTTTTCAGATTGTCCCCCAGGATAAAAACGATCTCGTTTCTTTTTAGGGCGCTGAGGATCTGCCGGACCGCGGCGCGCTTGGGCCGCGACGGGATGACCCGCTGGTGCAAGCGGGGAACAAGATAGGTGTCAACAATAGTTCTTATCCTTGGTTCCGATGGAACGCGAAAAAGGGTGTGAAAGGGATAGCCCTCTATTCCCAAGCAGGTGCCCACCAGGACGAAATTGCCGATGTGCGCGCCCAGGGCGATCACTCCCTTTCCCTTCGCGAGGGCCGCCTGAAGATTTTCTCTGCCGCGGATCGTTGCGATCGTACGTATGTAGTCCGGGTGCTCT
>MGSR01000092.1:1389-3165 GCA_001798565.1 Deltaproteobacteria bacterium RIFCSPLOWO2_12_FULL_60_16 | reverse complement strand
GGAATAAATTTCGCCGAACGCCGCCCCGAGATTCCTGACGATGCGCCTTCTCGGGACGAGGACGGCGATCAGCAGGGCGAGCGCCGGCGTCGATACCAGGCGGAATGCCGTCGGCGGAAGGATTCTTGCCACTCCCAGAAAGAGCAGGAAGCTCCCCTCCAGGCAGCGGTACAAAATCCACTGGTAGAATCGCTTAAGCTCCATGGGCGCGGGCCGGTGGCTCGGTGTCGGTAGGCATTCCTGGCAGGGGGTGCATTTACTTTCTTGACATATAGATTGTTTCTATGTAAATAGTCAATACATAAAGGAAGTAAGGGCCGGGGGGCACTCCACCTTAATTATTATGGAACAACCCTTTCTAAGAGCGACCGATATCGTCAAGCGCTTCGGCAAGGTGCTGGCCGTCGACCACGTGGGCTTCGAGATCCGCAAAGGGGAGGTGCTCACGCTTCTCGGCCCAAGCGGTTGCGGCAAGACGACGACGCTGAGGATCATCGCCGGCTTCGAAAGGCCGGAGGCGGGCGAGGTGAGGGTGGAGGATCAGTCTATCGTCTGCGTGCAAAAGGGAATCTTCCTTCCCCCCGAAAAACGTCAAATGGGGATGGTCTTCCAATCCTACGCGATCTGGCCGCACATGAATGTCTTCGAAAACGTCTCCTATGCGCTGCGATTGCGACGGGCCAAGGAAAGCCTGGTCAAAGAGAAGGTGGCAAGCGTGCTGGAGCTGGTGGGGCTATCCGGGCTGGAAGAGCGCTCCGCCATGCTGCTGAGCGGCGGGCAGCAGCAGCGGGTGGCGCTGGCCCGGGCGCTCGTCTATTCGCCGAAGATCCTGCTGCTCGACGAGCCGCTGAGCAACCTCGACGCCAAGCTGCGCGAGCAGATGCGCGTGGAATTGAAGAACCTGCAGCGACGCCTTTCCATCACCGTCATCTTCGTCACCCACGACCAGGTCGAGGCCATGACCCTGTCGGATCGGCTCGCGGTCATGCGGCAGGGCAGGATCGAGCAGATCGGCGCGCCGCAGGAGATCTACGAGCACCCCAGGACCCCGTTCGTGCAGGAATTTATCGGCCGGGTCATCTGGCTCGAGGGCAAGGTAGTGGACAACGGCGGCCGGAGCGTCGTGGTCGGGCTCAACGGCGACGAGAGCGCCCATATCCGCTGTGAGGCGACGGACGGCAAGATGAACCACGGCGACGATGTGGTCATCGCCATCCGGCCCGAAGAGGTGAAGCTTTCCTTCGAGCAAGAAGGGGACGGCTTCAACCAGCTCCCTTGTCGGGTGGAAACGGCGGTTTTTCTCGGCGACAAATACGAATGCCATCTGCGCTACGGAGCCACCCCCTTCGCCCTTCCCCCCTCGCGCGCCGAGCCGGTCTCCGCGGGGCAGAGGGTTTGTCTGAAGCTGTCGCCGGATTCCGTAAGAATTTGGCGCAAAGGCGGTCAGAACGGGGAGCTGTGATCGACCCTTCTCGATTCATGATCTTCGGAGGCCAACGATGAGGAGCTTTGCCAGAGGCATCCTGCTGATTGCAGTCGCTCTGTGGCTCCAGCCGCAGCCCGCGGGGGCGCAATCCGACAAAGGGAATTGGCAGGCCGAATGGGAAAAGGTTCTACAGGGGGCCAGGAAGGAGGGCCGGGTCGTCGTCTCCGTTCCGGCCAGCGCCGAGCTGAGAAGAAAGACGGAAGAGGCGTTTGGCAAGCGCTTTCCGAACATCGATCTGGAGTTGGTAGCGGGGCGCGGTTCGAGCAACATAAAAAAGATCATTGCGGAAA
>MGSR01000092.1:0-1374 GCA_001798565.1 Deltaproteobacteria bacterium RIFCSPLOWO2_12_FULL_60_16 | reverse complement strand
GCGGGGCGCGGTTCGAGCAACATAAAAAAGATCATTGCGGAAAAGAAAGCGGGCGTTCACTACTTCGACGTCCATGTCGGCGGCACCAACTCGATCATTACCGGCCTTCTGGCCGAAGGACTTCTGGATCCGGTCGCTCCGCTGATGCTCCTGCCGGAGGTCAGGGACCCGAAACAGTGGTGGGGAGGCCATATATGGGCGGACAAAGCGCGGCGGTATATCTATATGTTTCAGGCCTACATTACCGAGACGGTGTGGCGGAATACCGATCTTGTGAGGCCGGAAGAGATAGCGTCGTATGACGATCTCTTGCGGCCCAAGTGGAAGGGGAAAATTGCGATCCTCGATCCCCGCATTCCCGGCTCGGGCGATTCCACGTGGGGCTTCCTCTGGTCCGTGAAGGGGGAAGAATATCTCAGAAAGCTCATCGCCCAGGATATGATCGTCGGCCGCAACCAGCGTCAGTTGGCGGAGTCGGTGGCAAAAGGCAAGGCGGCGCTCTCGATCGGTCTCTCCTATTATGTCTACCAGCCATTCATCAAGGCCGGGCTGCCCGTCAGGCCGGTGGACCCGCCGAAGGAGGGGTTCTACGCCAGCTCGGGCAGCGGCAATCTCGCGGTCTTAAAAAACATACCGCATCCCAATGCCGCCAGCCTATTTCTCAACTGGCTGCTCTCGCAGGAAGGACAGGAGGTTTTCAGCAGGGCCATGGGGCAGACCACCCGCCGCTTCGACGTGGACACCAGCTGGGCAAAAGAGTATGGCCACACCTCGGCGAAAGAATCGCTTACGCCGGAGCGCTTTTTCATGCTGGAGAATCAATCCGAGGAAAAGATCGAGAAAGTGCGCAAGCCCGCGGCGGCCCTGGCGCGCAAGCTGTTCGATTGACGGGTCTGAAATCTGAGGAGCGTTTCCCATGAAGAGATGGCTCAAGCTGGTCGGATCTCTCTCTTACGTGCTGGCTGTCGCGATAGTCCCGGCCTCGGCCCAGACAGGGCCTGCCGCTTCCCAAGCGCCATGGGAGAAGGTTCTCGAAGCGGCCAGGAAAGAGGGTAAAGTCGTCGTCTCGATCCCGGCGAGCGCCGAGTTGAGAAAGAGAACAGAAGAGGTATTCCGGCAAAGATTTCCCGGCATCGAGATCGAGCTGGTGACTGGCCGGGGGGCTGCCATAGTGCGCCGGATCCAGGATGAAGTGAAAGCCGGCGTCCGCCATTTCGATGTCCATCTCGGGGGCTCCTCGTCGGTCGTGAGCGGCCTGCTGGCCGAAGGCGCCCTCGAGCCCGTCGAGCCCTGGCTGGTGCTGCCGGAGGTGAAAGAGGCGAAAAACTGGTGGGGCGGACATATGTGGGTGGACCAGGGAAAGCGGTATATCTA
>MGSR01000091.1:4448-10894 GCA_001798565.1 Deltaproteobacteria bacterium RIFCSPLOWO2_12_FULL_60_16 | reverse complement strand
TCATCCACGCCGCCATGTTCATGTCCTTCAAGGCGGGGTTCATATCTCTGCTCCCCAACGTGGTCCCCATTGTCTTCAACTTCGGGCTGATGGGATTTCTGGGCATCCCGCTCAACGTCGGGACCTCGATGATCGCCGCCATCGCCCTCGGCATCGCCGTGGACGACACGGTCCATTTCATGGTCCACTACAGCCGGGAGCTCAACGAGGTCCATGATCAGGAGGCGGCCACGTACCGCACCCTGGCGGCGCTGGGACGGCCGATTATTTACAGCTCGATCGCGCTCGCCGCGGGTTTCGTCATCCTGATGTTTTCCAACTTCATTCCGACGATTTATTTCGGCGTCCTCTCCGCCGTAGTCATGATCGTCGCCATGCTCACGGAAATAACCTTCACGCCGATCCTGATGATGACGACGCGGCTCGTCACCGTATGGGATACTTTGCTGGCCAAGATGAACAAGGACATCGTCGGCACTACCCCTATCTTCCACAACTTCTGGCTATGGGAGGCGAAGAAGGTCGCGGTCATGGGCAAGCTCTCGACCTTTAAAAAGGGCGATATGATGGTCCGCAAAGGAGATGTGGGAGACGAGATGTACCTGATCATCAACGGCAAGGCCGGGGTTAAAGAATCCGGGCCTAACGGAAAAATCATCAAGAACCTGGACCCCGGCGAAATATTCGGCGAGATGGCTATCGTGGAAAAGACCGTGCGGGCGGCGGACGTGGTCGCGCTCGAGGACGTGGAGCTGCTGGGCATCGACGCCGGCGCCCTGGAGAGGCTGCGAAAGCGCTTCCCCTACACTGCGGCCAAGCTCTTTCTGAACCTGTCAAGAATTATCAGCGGCAGGCTGCGGGAGACGACCGAAAAGCTCACCCACGCCGTCTAAAGCAAACGCCATTAGTGCGTTTGCTTTGGAGCAATGGAGCAGCGGAACAGTAGGGCAATGAATTGGGAGTCGAATTGCTCCATTGCGGTCCAATGTTCTAATGCTCCATTGTCACAAAATTAAACGCGTTGGTACTAGTTCGCTCTAGAGCGAGGCCTCGCTGGGCTGACCCGCCTGCTGCAGCCCCTGCGAGAACTGCTCCAGCTGGCTCGACAGGCTCTCCAGCATCGAAGAGAACTCCAGCGCCAGCACCGCGCCCGAGAATCCCGCCGCGCCTCCCACCAGCAATATCCGCCGGAACGTGGAGGCAAATCCGCTCTCGAATGCCAGCGCCAGGGCCATGGGGATGGTCGCGGCGCCGGTATTGCCGAACCGGTCCAGCGTGATCATCAGATTCTTAAAAGGAATCCCGGATATCTTAGCAATCTTTGTGATGACTCCTCTGCTGACCTGATGCGGGATCACCCCGGTGGAGGAGATATCCCATCCCAACTCCGCGGTTATCTTATTGATCATCGCGGGCAGTTTTTCCACGGCTACCTGGCAAAGCTTCTTGGCGTTGCTGACAAAATAGAATTTGCTCGGATCCGACAGCCAGCGGGTTCCCCCACCTTCAATTCTTGCCAGATCCCGCTTTGATGAATCCACCTCCCAGCTCTGGTGAACTACCTCGAAGCATCTTGCAGCCCTTTGCGAGGAGAGCATGACCGCCGCGCCCGCATCGCCTAGTGTCAGGCCGGACAGATATCGGGTCATCAGCTCCCCTTTGGACTGGACATCAAGAAAGATCCCATCGTGCAGCCGCTCACCTACTGCCACAAGGACATTGGAAACCATCCCGGACCGTATCAGACCGCTCGCCAGGATCATCGCCTTCAAGGCGCTGTTGCAGGCGTCCCTGATATCGGCCACAAAGACATCCTTTCTCAGGCCAAGCGATTCGTGGATGCGCATGGCTGTTATGGGTTCAATCTCATCCAGGGTGTTGGCGGCAAAAAGCAACGCGCCGACATCGTTTCGGTCTATTTCCAAGCGCCCCAACAGCCTCTGGCATGCCGTGGTTGCGAGCGTGCTCGGATGCTCATCGGCAGCGGCAAAACGCCGGGTTTTTATCCCCGTCCCCGCCTCCAGCGTCCCCTCCCTGAGCCCGAGCTTGGCCAGACCGGCGCGCCGCTCGATCTCCGCCGACGGGATCTCAAGAGTCGGCACGTAGTAGTCCGCGCCGATAAGGAAACAACCCTTTTTATCCGTGCCCGGCTGTTCGGCGGACTTTACGCCGTTGCCGTTAGCCCCGTTACCTTTTCTGCTTCTCCACCACATGATGCGCCTCCATTCTCATTCCCGGCCGGGACGCCGGTCCCGGCCACGTTACGTATTTACTTGAAGCCGCCTGATAATTCAATCCTTCAAGATGCCCTCTCCTGCGGCCCCTTTGCCTTTACCCTCGCAGGATAGCCGAGCATACCACGGCCGGAAAATTTACCAAGGAATTAGGTCACGATTTTAGTGTGACCTGGGTCACACGGAAAACGACCTGGTGGCCTCGCGGCGGAGCTTCTGAGGGTCGATGATGGCAATGTGATGGCCTTCGATCCGCACCACCCCCGCCCTTTGAAAATCGGCGATGACCCGGGTCAGGGTCTCGCGCGACAGCCCCACCATCTCCGCCAGCTCCTTGCGGGTGAGAGAGATGGGAATCTCGGTCCCGATATGGAGGGGAATTTTTCGTTCCTCAACGATTTCCATGAGAACGGAGGCGACCTTTTCGTAGGCGTCGGCGAAGGCCAGCCGGCTGATCTTTTCATCGGCCTTGCGCAGGCGCCGGCTCAGCGTCGTCAGCATCTTCATCACCACTTGGGGACGTCTGGCGACGAACTCGAGAAACGGCTCCCGGTACAGGATCAAGGCCTGGCACGGCTCCAGCGAGGAGACCGTAGCCGAGCGCGGCTCGCCGTCCAGCAGGGACATCTCTCCGAAAAAATCTCCGCCCTCGAAAACGCGCAGGATAATCTCCCGCCCGCTCTTGTCGTCCATACTGATCTTCACCCTGCCGCGCTTGATGACAAACAGGGCGTTGCCCGGCTCCTGGGCGTGGAAGATCACCTCGTTCTTGCGGAACGAGCGCTCCCGCACGACCGATTCGAGCTCCCGGAGGTCTTTATCCGAAAGACCGCTGAAGAGGCTCACCTGGCGCAAAAAGGTTTTGTTCGTCACTTCCCGCCCTCCTGCCGCGTCACAGCATCCCGGAGCGCATGATGCCGATAATCAGCCAGAGCGCGAGCAGAATGCCCACGATAAACCCCCAGATGACCAGCCACTGAAGGGCGGCGGCATCCCGAGCCGCAGGGATGATAATCGAGGATCCGACGATGATCGCCGAAATGATGACGGCGAAGGTCAGCCGGTTGCTGGCCCGGTCGAGCCTGCGAACGTAGGGATCGAGTCCCATCAGGTGAAGCTTTACCTGGATGTCATTCCTGGTGAGCTTCCTGAGCGCCAGATGAATCTCGCGCGGGAGCGAGCTGGCCACATCGAGCAGATCCATCGCCTCGCGCCGAAGCTTTCTGGTAAAGGTCCCGATGATCGAGCGCTGCGTTATCAGACGCCGGGCGTAGGGCCGGGCAATGGCAAAGAAATCCAATTCAGGGGAAAGCCGCCGGAACAGCCCTTCAAACAGCACCAGACATTTTCCCACCAGAAACAGCTCTCGCGGAAGACGGAGATGGTGTTTTAAGGCCAGCCCCATGATCCTCTCTACATAGACCATCGGAGGGATCTGGCTGAGCTTGCGGCCCACCAGCGGCTCTATGGTATTCTCCAGATCTCCGCGCATCTCCTGACGGTATCGCTCCAGGTCCACGCTCTCAGGCACGAATCCCAGGTTGATGCTTTGCCGGGTGAGCGCGTCATAGTCGCGATTCAAGAGCCCGATAAAGGTGCTGCCCATGGCGTCGAGCAGATCCTCGCGAATTCTTCCGACAACCCCGAAATCGACGAAGCCGAGCCGCCCGTTGCTCAAAACCAGGAAGTTCCCCGGATGGGGATCGGCATGGAAAAACCCGTCCGTGAGGATCATCTTGAACAGGACCTCGCTCCCCCGGCGGGCCAACTTATCGAGATCCACGCCGGCCTCGCGCAGCCTGTCCAGATCGTCGATGCGCGCGCCCTCAAGGTATTCCATGACCAGCACCTGCTCGGTGGTGAGATGGAGAAAAACCTTGGGGACATAGAGTTCCCGGCTCCCCTCGAAATTCGCCCTGAAGCGGGACGCGTTCTCCGCCTCCCGGAGGAAATCCATTTCCTCTTGAATCACCTGTTCGAATTCCTCCACCAGGCCCCTGGCATTGAGAAAGGCAAGGTCCGGCACATAGCGCTCGATAAGATCGGCCACCCGGTGGAGAATGTCGATGTCCTGTTTGATCACCTCCTGGATGCCGGGGCGCCGCACTTTGAAAACCACCTCTTCGCCGCTCCAGAGCGTGGCCCGGTGCACCTGGGCGATGGAGGCCGCGGCCAGAGGCGCGTCGTCGAACTTGGCGACCAGTTCGGCGAGCGGCGCCTGCAGCTCCGACTCGATGATCCGGCGCGCCTGCTCGCTGGCAAACGGCGGCACCTGGTCGAGCAGCGAATCGAACGCCTTTACGTATTCGCGGGGAACGATATCGGGACGGGTGGCAAGGAGCTGGCCGAACTTGATGAAGGTGGGCCCCAGCTCCTCCAAGGCGATGCGCAGCCGCTCGGGCAGGTTGACGGCCTCTTCCCTTTCGAGTCGCTTGTGGAGCGGCTTATACCACCAGCGGATCGGCGCAAACTGCTCGATCTCCAGCCACTCGATGATCTGCCCTAGGCCGTGTTTTAAGAATACATTAATGATATCGCGGAACCGCCCCAGGTTTCTATACGTGCGGCGGATCCGGAATAACCCGACAGGCTTCATGGCCGGTGGGACAGGCCTACTTCCTCATCGCAGTCTCTTTGAGGAGCTTGGAAAGGTTTTCGATCTGCTTTTCCAGGCGCGTGATATCGTCGCGCGAGGGCAGGTTCATCAGACCCAAGGTCTTGTTCACCCTCTCGTTCACTTTCTGCTCCAGATCCCTCGCGCTCTCCTCGGCCCTGTTCATCCACTCCTTGAGCAGCCTGGCGGCCTCGGCGTCGTTGAGCTCCCCTTTTTTGACCAGGTCGTCGACAAAGTTCTTGACCGACTCCTGCACCCCCAACCCCGCCAGCAGGGCTTTCTTGGCCATGTCAAATACACCCATAATCTACCTCCCTCTGAAAAATTTACCCGAGTTGTCCATCACAATGAGTTCTACCCGACGGTTTCTCTAAAGCGGTTAACATACACGTTAAATACTCAACCTGCAAACACGCGAACGGGCCTTTTGAGCAGCTTTTTACTGATTTTGCAGATAAGCGACGAGGCGCTCCAGCCCCTCCGCCGTGGTGATGCGGGGGGCGTAGCCGAAATCCCGCTTCGCCCTGGAGACATCGAAGTAGTGGGACTTGGCGAGTTGAGCGGCAAGAAAGCGCGTCATGCGCGGCTCCCGGCTGAGGAACAACAGCGTATGGACGACCTCCAGGGCCGCTCCCAGGCTCTTCGCGGTGCGATACGAGATCGCTTTGTCGACCTTCGGGATACCGAGCCGTTCGAGCAGACGGTTGATGAAATCCCACAGCACGACCGGCTCCCCCTGGCTGATGAAATAGACCTGCCCGGCGACCGGCGAGCCGGCCCTGAGATGATCCGCCGCCTGCAGGTGGGCGTCGGCCGCGTTCTCAACGTAAGTGACGTCCACTCTGTTCGAGCCGTCGCCCACGACGAAAAGCTGTCCCGCCCGCGCGCGCTCAAGCACCTTGGGAATAAGATGGTTGTCGCGCGGCCCCCAAACCAGATGAGGCCTCAGCGCGGTGGTCAGCAGCCCCTCCCGCCCGTTGGCGGCGACCACAAGCCGCTCCGCCATGGCCTTGGTTTCAGGGTAATAGCAGTCGTAGCGATCCGGATAGGGATAGGTCTCATCGATATTGCACAAATCGGATCGATCAAAGATCACGCTCGGCGTGCTGGTGTAGACGAGCCTGGCCACGGCGCGGGCGCGGCACCCGGCGAGGACATTTTCCGTGCCCCGCACGTTGACGGCGTAGAAGTCGCGCCATCTCCCCCAGATGGCGGGAAGGGCGGCGACATGAAAAACCACGTCGATCTTCGCGCAGGCCTTGGCGACGGCAGCCGCATCACGCAGGTCGGCCTGCACGGTTTCGACCCCGGGCCGCGCCAATTCCGGATACGTGCTGCGCCCGAGGACACGAACAAAATCCCCCCGCGCCGCCAGCCTCTCGACGATGTAGCGGCCGAGAAATCCGCCGCCTCCCGTTACCAGGGCGTTCATTAGCCCGATTTCCCTCGCCGCAGGGAACCTGCCGAACCAAGAATCCTGTCCGCCGCCCACAGGGCGAGCTGCTCCCGGATGATCTTGGCGTTGTGGCGGAAGTCGACGGGAAATCCGCGATGCAACAGCACGTCTCGGATATCCCTGGTAAGCTCGCTCTTGCCCG
>MGSR01000091.1:0-4397 GCA_001798565.1 Deltaproteobacteria bacterium RIFCSPLOWO2_12_FULL_60_16 | reverse complement strand
TTCGGCTCCACGACGATCACCGGACGCTGGCTCGACCGCGGGCCGACGCCGACAAGCGCCGAACGAAACACGCTCGGATGCTGGTTGAAGATCGCCTCGCACGGTATGGTAAACATGGTTTTCCGCGCCGTGACGACGCGGTGGTTTTTCCGGCCGCAAAACCAGAGCCGCCCCTTGTCGTCGAGATAGCCCACGTCGCCCATGCGATGCCAGAGCGATTCGCCGTCCCGGATCTTGGCGAGCGCGGTCTGATCCGCCCTCTTGTAATACTCCCTGGTGACTACCGGTCCCCGGGCGACAATCTCGCCGATCTCGCCGGCGGGAAGCACCAGGCTCTGGTCCCACGCGGGGATCGGCTCATCGCAGATTCTGATGACCTTCAGCGTGATCCCGGGAAGGGCGCGGCCCACGCAGATGCCGGCGCCCTCACTGCTTCGCTCCAGCGTTTCGGCCAAAATCTCCGAGCCCGCTATCGACGCCACCGGCAACGCCTCGGTGGCGCCGTAGGGCGTATAGCTCTCCCCCGCCGCCGGCAGTATCTCTCTGAGCCGCTTGAGCAGCTCGCCCGGTACCGGCGCTCCGGCAAGCAGGACCTTTCTGAGCGCAGGGAGCCTGAGACCCCGCTCGACGCAATACGGGCTGACCCGGTTCCAGAAGGCCGGCGAGCCGAAGGAATAGGTCACGCCGTAATCGCGGATCGGCGCGAGAATATTTTCCGGATCGACCTCGGCCGGTTTGGTCGGATCCATATCCGGCAGGACACAGGTCGTGCCCATGGCAATACAGAGCAGGGCAAACGGCGCAAAGGCAGGAAATCCCACCTCCTCTTCGCCGATCTGGAAAGCCTCCCGGATGGATCGTACCTGGGCTCCCATCATGCCGTGAAGGTAAAGCACCCCCTTCGGGATGCCGGTGCTGCCCGTGGTGAAAAAAATCGCCGCCGGATCCTCGCCGTTCACCGGCTCTATCGGGAACCGACTCCAGACCCGATCACGCAGCCGCTTCAGCGTCGCGCCGCCCCAGAACCAGCGCCGCCCGACAGTGACGGCCTGTTTCACCTCCCGGAAACGGCTCCGGTAAAGCCGCTTCAAAGCGTGGACCAACGGGACGGCGATCAGCGCCTGGGGCGCCACTTCTTTAATGCAGTGGAGCAAATTCCTCTTGCCCATTCCCGGGTCGATCAGGATCAAGACGGCCCCCAGCTTGAAGACCGCGAAGGTCAACGCGAGAAATTCCACTCCGGGCGGAACCATGAGAAGCACCCGGCAGCCGCGCCCGACCCCGATCTCCCTGAGGCCGTGGGCGATGCGATCGCTCTCTTCGTTCAGCTCCTGGAAGGTCATCGCGCGGTAAGAGACCCGCGCCCCAGGGCGGGAGCGGTGCGGATAAAAGAGCGCCGTTTTCGCCGGCGCCCTGGCAGCCGCAGCGGTCAAATGGGCGGCGATGTTCATACCCTCCATCCTCAGGCCGTTTTTTCTAGAAATTCCCGGAGCCACGGGATGATCCGCTCATAGGCATCTTCCACCACGTAATGTCCCGCATCGTCTATCTCTCTCACAATGGCGGCGGGAAAGCGCTCCCTCCACGATTGCAGCAAGCGCTTGGTAAAAACCGGGTCCCGGCCGCCCCACATGATGAGCATGGGACGGCCCCGGAACTGCGCCAGGCCGCCCTCGACGGCTTGAAGCACGCTGAAAGTGGGATGCCCGGCATGGACCGGAATATCCTGGACGAATCTCAGAACCGCCACGCGGTTCGCGTAGCTGTCGTACGGCGACAGATAGCCGGCCTTCACCTCTCCGGTCATCCGCTCCCGATGGCGGCAGCCGACCAGCGCGGCCACGCCGGCAAAGAGATTCAGGCCCCGGATCGTGATCGGGCCGAAAATCGGCAGCCGGCAGAGACGGAGGAACCAGGGAATCTCAGGAGACCAGAAGGCGACGGTGTTGAAGATCACCAGGCGCGCGACGCGATCCGGATGGCGCACCGCGTATCCCATGCCGATCGGCCCGCCCCAGTCGTGCACCACCAACGTGATTTTCTTCAAGCCCAGCCGCTCCAGCAGCGTTTCCAGATTGGCGATGTGGCGGGCCAGCGTGTAGTCATATCGCTGCGGCTTGTCCGAAAGGCCGCAGCCCACATGATCGGGCGCGATCACGCGATAGCTCTGCCGCAAATCCATGATCAGGCGGCGATAATAAAAGGACCAGGTGGGATTGCCGTGGACCATGACGACAGGCTCTCCCCGCCCCTCGTCCACATAGTGGTAGCGAACCCCCTCCAGGTCGAGAAAATGGGACTCGAAGGGATAGAGCTTCCTCCAGCTGTCGCGGTGCCCGTTCATCTGTCTCCGGTGCTAAAACTCCGCCGTCTCGCCGATGAGATCCTATTTCAGGCAAACCGGAAGACAGGGGAGATTGGGCAATGGAACTCTATCTCGTCTCGCCGGGCTCTCCACGGCGCGGACCGGAGGTGGGGCAGCGGTAGGCGCGCCGGCTTTTGTGTCCGTGAACTGCGGCGCGGGATGCTCCCAGTTGGGCTCCAGGTAGTGCCTGAATTCGTGGATCAGGGTCGGAATATCGTCCACGCTGTAGATGCGCTTCTTGTCCCGATCGTGATAACCGTAGATTTTTATCTGCTGGTTGCCGAATCTCAAGCCGTCTACCAGCCGCGGCAGCTCCGGCAGATGCTTCACCATCTCATCCCGATCCTTGTAAACGAGTATTTCCAGCTCGCCCACCCGGTAGATTTGAGGTTTCGACGGGTCCTCGCTCCGATCGGCGATGTCATTCGCCGGACCCGGACCCCTCCTTGAAGGCACACTGGAACAAGCGGACATGAAGAGCAGCAGCGATATTATCAAAAAGGACACGGCTCACCTCCGCCTGATCTTTCACCCGGCAGATTCGCCGGCAGAACAAAAATAGCCGAAATCGGGGAATTTTCCAATCTCGTTCTTCTCTCCCTCCCCTCGGTGTAACCCCACATAGAGATCACGCCTCAGGATAAGGGACCCGCACCAGTTGGTCCGGCGCGGCCCGGACATCCTCGTGCCACAAGTCGAGCAGCTTCCTGGCGATGGGCCCGGGCTTGCCGTCGCCGATGGGGCGATCGTCCCAGCTCACCACCGGCGCCACCTTAATCGAGCTGCCGATCAGCATCATCTCGGCGGCCCGATGGCCCTCCTCGACGGAGATATCGGCGACGCGGATATCTCGCAAGTCCCCCTGCTCTACCAGGCGCCGAGCCAGCTCCAGGATGCGCTGCACCGTGATGCCGGAAAGGATGGCGTCAAACGGCGGGTGCCGGAATACCCGATCCCTGGTGACAAAGGCCACGTTCATGTTCGAGCTTTCCGCCACCATGCCGCGCTCGTCGATGAAGATTCCGTTATCGGCCCCTCGATCTTTGGCCTCGACGACCACCAGCACGTTGGGGAGGTAGTTGGTGGATTTCACGCGGGCAAAGAACGCCGGCTTGATAGGCACCCCGCTGGTCACTACTTTGACTCCTTGCGCGTAGTAGGAAGCCGGGTAGATATCCGCGCTGAACACCACGACGTAAAAACTGCTGCCGACGCACTCGCCGGGCGCCAGGCCGAATCCGCCGGGACCGGCGGAAAGCCAGTAACGCACTGAAGCGTCTTTACGGCCGCTCGCCGCGCAGGTGTCGATAATGACCTGCCGCAACTGCTCCAGCGGGACGGGCAAAGGGATGCGCGCCATTTGGGCCGAACGGAGCAAGCGGTCCAGATGCCGGTCCAGTTGGTACAACATGCCGTTTGCCAGAACCGCCGTGTCAAACACGGCGTGGCCGCGGTGCACCATGTGATCGTCGAGCGGCACAACCATCAGCGCCGGATCCGTCACAATGCCGCCGAGCACGCTGGAATACATCGCGTAGAAATTTGCCGCCTTGGCGTGCACCGCCCGGCGCAAGCGGGCGAGAGCCTCTTCCGCGCTAAATTTTAACGTTCGATTGACCGCAGGCATAGGCGCCCTCCCTTATCGGTTGACTGCAATCCTTGTTGTCGCGCTGACAAGATGGTCGATCCACGAACGAAGATGCCAGTGACGGGGCGCAGGCTGAAAGTTCTGGCGCGCCCGGAGGGATTTGAACCCCCAACCCCCAGATCCGTAGTTAGCCCGGACGCTGAACCACACGGAACCGGAAGGAAAAGAAGCGCGGATTTTCAACGTCTGTCGCCTTTCAGTTTCGGGTCAGTTCCTATCAATTCATAGCACTATGGAAACATTTTTGTAAACAATTTTGCAAACCTCATACTTCTTGTCATTGACAAGTACCGCTTGTCAGATTAAGATGCTTTGGCGATAGCGTGAAACCCCAAGGCTATGATCCGAAGTTTCCGACACAAGGGGCTCCAGAGGCTTTTCGTT
>MGSR01000090.1:4944-6197 GCA_001798565.1 Deltaproteobacteria bacterium RIFCSPLOWO2_12_FULL_60_16 | reverse complement strand
CCCGTGGATCCCGCGCGACAACGTGCGCTACGCCTACTCCTGGATCAAGGGCGCGGTGGGGGGCGCGTCGCGCCGGCAAGTACAAAAATTCACCAACGCGATCGTCGAGGAGATGAGAAAATACCATGTTGAGAAGGCGCCCCTGGGGGTGGATTTTGTCGATCTCAACATGATCAACGCCTTCAAAGAAGCGGGAATCAACTGGACCGACGGCGCGTCGCCCATGGTCGAGGCGCGCGCGATCAAGAACGAGGACGAGCTGGAGGCGATGCGCATCGTCGCCGCCATCTGCGACGGCTGCCATTCGGCGATCTCTCATTTCATAAAACCGGGTATGCAGGAGCATCAGATCACCGCCTTCGCCATGAACTTTCTCTACAACATTCCGGGGATCGAAGACGTGGAGGACATCATCGTCTCCTCAGGCCCCAACAGCTGGCCCAACTGGCGGCATTTCTCGGACCGCATCATCCAGCCGGGCGATCTCGTCATCATCGACATGGCGGCGGTCACCTGGAACGGCTACAAGAGCTGCATGTACCGCACCTATTGCGTCGGGAAAAAGCCGACCCAGGAGCAGAGGGATTACTATAAGATCGCCTACGAATGGCTGTATCAGGCCATCGAGAAGGTGAAACCCGGAGCCACGACCAAGGAGATCGCCGAGGTCTGGCCGTCGGCGATGGAGACCTGGGGCTACAAGGAAGAGGATCAGGCGGCGGCGAATCTCTGGGGACACGGTCTCGGCCTCGCGCAATACGACACGCCGGTTATCTCCCGGATCTACTCGCTCGACTTTCCCGTCGAGATCCGGCCGGGCATGAGCTTCGCCCTGGAGACCCAGCACGGCAAGCCGCTTCAATGGGGGGTGAGGCTGGAAGAGATGATGGTGGTGACGGAAAAAGGGCCGGAGGTCACCACTCAGTTTCCCATCGAAGAAATCACGGTCATCGATTAGCAGGCCGCTGAAAAAGACTCACCTACGTGTCAACCAACATCGGCTCGGGAGTGCGCTTCCCGCCGGAGGCGTCTCTCAAGATCGATGCAATAGCTCCCTCGGGGAACGCGCTCTCGGCTGCGGCCGATAGACCTCTGCTTAAACCGAAGCTTTCCAGTCGGACGTCCGCAGCCTCACTCGCGCTCCCTTCGGACGCTCCGTAAAGTGAGGGGGCCTGGTGAGCGACCCGAAAGCATCGGTCGTGAAGGTCCGGATTAACCACTCCACTATTGCTTTCGGCGAGCGAGGTAAGTCC
>MGSR01000090.1:0-4896 GCA_001798565.1 Deltaproteobacteria bacterium RIFCSPLOWO2_12_FULL_60_16 | reverse complement strand
GAACTGCATGCGAATCAAGCGTTGGAAGACGATATAGAAAAACCCCCAGGCCGCAGCCGTGATGCCGATCGACTGCCACCAGCCCGCTCTGCTCTGCAGCCCGAGGTAGGAAAGCATGAACACCGGGACAGCGACAGGGAAGCCCAAGAGAAAAACCAGCAAGATAAAGCCGCCGATCCAAAGGAGAACGTTGGTCACACGGCGCCGCGCTATTTCGAGCGGCACGTCGGCTCCGAACTCCAGGTCTACGCTCGGGCCCTTGGCTGTCTCTGCCTTGCCGAAAAGGTCCAAGAGAAGCTGAGCCGCCGTGAGGACGATGAGAGGGATGCTCACCGCCAGGGGAAACAGACCCGCTTTGAATGTCCAGCCCCACGCCGAGCGCACGGCGTAGGCGGCCACGGCGATGAGAAAAAGGCTGAAGAGAATGCGGCCCTTACGCATGAACCGCTTCCCTGGAGCGCCGGCGGTACTCTTGAATGAACGGGTAGGCGATCACAACAGCCGTGAGCATGATTAGGAGAACGACAATCGGGTGCGTCAGCCAGGCAAAGCCGTAGCGCGAGACGGAAATGAAGAGATAGGTCTCGATCAGCTTCCCCAAGACAAACCCCAGGACAAAGGGAGGGCGCGGCCAGCCGAGAAGCACCATGAAGTAGCCGAGCAAGCCGAAAAGAAAGGTCACGATCAGGTCGGCGATCTGGCCGTTGGCCGTGTAGCTGCCCACGAAGACCAGCAAGAGGACGATGGGGATGATCAAACCTCCGTTGATGTAGGTCACCTTCGCGAGTTGATTAAGAACAAACAGGCACAAAATCACCGCGATGACATTGGCGATCACCAGGGTCCAGACCATCGAGTAGGTCACCGCCAGGTGCTTGGTCAGCATGTCGGGGCCGGGAAGCAGCCCCATGATCATGAAGGCGCCGAGCAGGATCGCCATCGCCCCGCTGCCCGGCACTCCGAAGGCGACGGTGGGAATCAGCTCCCCCCCTTCTTTCGAATTGTTCGCCGCCCCCGGACCCAGGACGCCGCGGATATCCCCTTTGCCGAAGCGCTCCCGGTCCGTGGCGTCCCTGGCGCTCTGGACCGAGTGAGCATAGGCCATCCATTGCGCGACTCCGCCGCCGGCCCCCGGCATGATGCCGACGAAAACCCCGATGATCGAGCAGCGAAAGACCAGCCAGAAGTGGCGAAAGGTATCTTTGATTCCCTCCAGGACCCCGTGTTGAAGCTCTTCCGGCGGTCTCTCGCCGGCGATGGCTGTGCCGCGCACGGCAAGGTCCACGATCTCCGGAATCGCGAAGATTCCCACCAAGACAGGCACGAGATCGAGCCCGTCCCAGAGATACATGAGACCCATATCGAAGCGCAGCGAGCCGGCCTGCCTCTCCTGGCCGATCGTGGAAAAGAGCAGGCCCAGAAGCCCCATAGAAAATCCCCTGATCTGCCCGCGCGCGCCCAAACCGCTTAGAGAGGTGATGCAGGAGATGCCCAGCACCGAGAGCATGAAGAGTTCCGGGGAGCCGAAGGTAAGCACCAAGGGACGGACAATGGGAATCGCCAGAGCCAGAGCCACGGCCCCGATCACGGCGCCCAGCAGTGAGCTCATCAACGCCGCGCCCAGGGCCCGGCCCGCTTCTCCCCGTTTGGCCATCGGATGGCCGTCCACGACGACCGCAGCCGATAATCCCTCACCCGGGACACCGAAGAGGACGGAGGTGATGTCCCCGGTCGTGGCCGCAACCGCGTGCATGCCGAGCAGAAAGGCGAAGGCCTCGGCCGGAGACATCTTGAAAACGAACGGGAGCATCAAGGCTAAAGTGGCCGGGCCCCCGATCCCCGGGAGCAAACCCACCATAAAGCCCAGACCCATGCCGACCAGCATGAGGGTGAAGGCTTTCCACTGAAGCACCAGGAAGAGGCCGTCGATCAGCGCTTCGAACATCGCTTGCTACTCCAAGCTGGCGAAATGGGACGTGACCCAGAGTTTGGGCAGGATTACTCGCCCTGATCTGCTGAAAATCAGGCCGCCACCGCCGTCAGCGTGTGATGGCGGTGGCGGCCGCTACAGGCGTCTGTTTGCTTAGGGCTACCGGACACCTAAATTAGATTAATCCCCGGCCTTGATATACTTGCCCATCTCCTTCAAGACGTCAGGCGTCTGGTTGAGAAGGTTGGCAAAATCTTTCGATATCTGTTCGGCCGAGATGTGCTTCATAGGGATCTTCGCCTTCTTGGCCTCGGCCCGGAATTCGGGGTCCTGGAGGACTTTCGCGAAGGCCTCTCTCAGGACAGTCACTCGATCCGCGGGAGTTCCGGGCGGGGCCGCGAAAGCCCTTCCGACGCCCTGAGGTATGCCGCGAATTGCCATGATCGCCTTGCCCATTGGGTTTGTGGCTAAATCCTCGTCCACGGGAAGCTTCTCGAACCCCGGTATTGGCACGCGGCTGCGCACGATCGCGCGCACCGCTCCGCGGTCCACGGCTCTTTGAACCGTCGTCGAGAACGCCGACCAGGAATCGACTTCCTTGCGCTCGAGGGCCAGGAGAATATCGCTGCTCGCGGGGTAGCCGGGGAGGAGCTTGAGTTTGGCCCCGGTAAATTCCTTGAGCAGCAGCGGAAAGTCATGGGCGTTCGATCCGGGCCCGGTCGTTCCCGCGATCAGCTCGCGGTCGGCCTTCCGGATGTCGTCGAACGTCTTATAGGGCAGGTCTGCCCGGATCGAGAGCGCCACGCCGTCGGCGCCCGAAGAGCCAAGCCACTGAAACTTCCGCATGTCGAAGCGAACCGCCTCCACCTTGGAGAGCTGCGCAATGCCGACATTGGGGTTGGCCGCCAGGAGGGTCAGGCCGTCGGGCTTCGCCACGTTGAAAACGTGGTTCGTGGCCAGAAGATGGGCGGCACCCGGCATAAACTGAACCACCGCCGCAGGCTTCCCGGGGATGTACTTTCCCAGGTGGTGGGCGACGATCTGCGCGGCGACGGTCAGGCTGCCGCCTTTGGCCCCGATCAAGATGGTGATCGATTTTCCCTCATAGAAGTTGGCCTGCGCCCGCGCGGACACAGCCGTCAAGGGAAGCATTAAGAAACCAGCCAGGACGCTCAAAATCCACGTTCGTTTCATGGGTCCCTCCTGTTTTATGCGAATAAATTTGAAATCCTTTACTCCGGCATCGAGCAGGCGGAGCCTATCCAAGAAGGCATAATGGTGTCAAGAGGCCCCGGCGCGGCGCGCGGCTTTGACTTTACTTCCGGGCCGGGGTGTTTTTTCCGACTCTTGCGCCAGCCGGAGCAGCATCTCCTCGAAATCGGCGAGCGCGTTGAAGCGCGGCGAGCCGCCGAGATGCGGGGTCATGATGACGTTGCGGAAAGCTAGCAGGGCGTCATCGGCCCGGCCCGGCTCGTCGTACGGGAGATCGAGCGCGAAGCCGCCCAGCCTGTGCGAGGCCAGCGCCTCGAGCAGCGCCGCGCGATCGACGAACTGGGGCTGCGACACGTTGATCAGCAGCGCGCCCGGCTTGATGACGGCCAGCTCGCGCCGGCCGATGATGCCGCTGGCGGCGGCGCTGCCCGGCAGGTGCAGGCTCACGCAGTCCGAATTCTCAAGCAGCTCATCGAGCCCGGCATAGGACGCGCTGTAACGCCGCTCCTCGTCCGCCTCCAGGCGATGACGCTGGGTGTAGGCGAGGCGCATGCCGAGCGCCGCCGCGCGCAGCGCCAGCTCGCGCCCGATCTCGCCCATCCCGATAATGCCGAGTCGTTGGCCGAACAGGGTGCGAAGTCCGCCGATGCGCGCCCAATTGCCGTTCGGCGTATGCGCCAGGTCGAAGCGCGTCGGCGCATAACCGGCGGCCTTGAGCTGCTCGACGCTCACGAGGCCGGCGCTCTCGGTAAGCCTGCGCGCCAGCGCGAGCATCAGCGCCAGCGCGTGCTCGGCGGTGGCGATGTTGGCGCGCCGCCTGAGGGTGAGCACCTGGACGCCGGCGTCTTTGCAGGCCTTAAGATCGAAGCGGGAGGTGACCGTGCCGTACTTCTGCGCGATCCGGAGAGCGCCGCCCGCCGCGGCTATCTCGCGCGCGCCGATCGGCAGCGTCTCGACGGCCGCGATGCCGGCGCCGGGCAGGCTCTTGAGCAGCCCGGCCTCATTGCCGACCAGGCGGACCTCGGCGGGGTGAAGGCGCCCGAGCCGCGGCCGCAGACGCTCGCACCAGCCGGCGAAATCCGGCAGGTCGTGGGCCATGAAGTGGGAGAAGGCCGCCAGGCGGGCGGCGGGGGCCGCGGGGTCGAGAATGACCTGGATCAGGCGCAAAAAAGGATCGTCCTCGACGACGATGATGGGCCGCGGCGGGGAAGCCATGGACGCGGTCAACGTTCCCGGTCCGGCGGCGGCTCGGGGTCGATCTTGAGCGCCTTCAGCACGCGGCTGTGCATGTTGTAGGCGCCGATCAGCATGGTGAGCTCCACGGTCTGGCGCTCGCTGTAATGGGAGCGCAGCCTGGCAAAGACCGCGTCCGGCACGTCGATGTCGCGAGTCATCGCATCGGCATAGGCGAGCAGCGCGCGCTGCCCGTCGCTGAAGAGGGGCGAGGAGCGCCAGTCGGCGAGGGCCTCCACCTGCGCGGGCGTCAATCCCTCCTGCAGGGCGTAGTTCGGGCCGTGCGCGCGCAGGATATAGTCGACGCCGTTGAGAATGGCGACCCGCATCACGGCGAGCTCGCGGCTCTGGCCGTCGACCTCGGTTCCATAGCGCACGGCCTGATTGAGCTCGAACCAGCCGCTCGCGATCGCCGGGCTATGCAGCATCATGCGGTAGATGTTGAGCAGCCGGCCGCGCGCGCCGCGGATTTTGGCGATGAAGCCGGAGAGCTCGGGATGGTTTTTTTCGTCGATCAAGGA
>MGSR01000089.1 GCA_001798565.1 Deltaproteobacteria bacterium RIFCSPLOWO2_12_FULL_60_16 | reverse complement strand
CCGCGGGCACCAGACCCAGGAGTGGCACTCGCTACAACGCTGCATGAGCAGTTTCCCGCCGGCGGCGCCTTCCCAAAACGGCTGCGTCACCGGAGTTATCTCAGGAAGCGGTTTGGGAATCTCTTTGTTTGCTTCAGCCATATATGGAAGTGGGTTACTGGTTATTAGTTATTGGTTAATAGTTACTGGTGATGCGTCAATTGCAATTGAAGTTTCGCTGTTCTCCCTCCTAATAACCAGTAACTAATCACTAGTAACTATGCGGTTTTTCCCAAGATCGCGGTGGCGGTGCAGCCGAAATTCCTTCCGTAATTGACCGCACCGAGGCCGGTTACCAGACCGACGGTCGCATCGGGAACCTGGCGGGCGCCGCCGTCTCCTCTCAGCTGCCGCACGGCTTCGATAACGTGGAGCATGCCTCCCGTGGTGGAGGGCTGGCCGCAGTTGATCATCCCGCCGCCGGTCTGGACGGGAAGGTCCCCTTTAAACGTGAAGTCGGTTTTTTCGAAAAACGCCCGGTCGTTCTTGCCGCAAAAGCCGAGATCTTCGATCTGCAGCATGATGATCGGGACGTAGTCGTCGTAGAGACCGACAAAATCGACATCGCCGCGGGACACGCCCGCCATCTCGAAGGCGGCGTTGCCGGATTCCCGTATGCCGGTGATGAGCGGGTTGGCGTGGGATCGCGGTCCGGCGCTGGCGTTGTTGCGCTCCCCCCAGCCGAGCAGATGGACGGGCGGCTTGCGCAGAGTCTTGGCGCGCTCAGGCGACGCGATGATATAGGCCTTGCCGCCGTTCGCCGGCAGAACGCAGTCGTACAGGCGGATCGGATCCGAGATGAGGCGGCCGCTTTTGTACTCGTCGAGCGTCAGCGGCTTTCTCAGATAGGCGTCGGGATTGAGCGTGGCGTGGTAGCGCGCGGTGACGGCGATCTTGCCGAAATGATCCGCCGTCATCCCGGACTCGTGCATGTAGCGGCTCATGACGAAGGAGATCTTGCAGTTGGGCCCCATGACGCCGAAAGGCATCTCGAAGTCGCGCGTATCCGCCGGCTCCATCCTGGCGCGGCCGCGCTCGCTGAACGGCGCCGCCGCCGAGACCACCAGGATGAGATCGACGATGCCGGCGCCGATCATGGCGGCGGCATGGCCCAGCAGAGAGACCGCGCTCGCCCCCCCGTTTCCTCCGGCCAGAGAGACGGCCGGGGAGACTCCCAGGATCGCCGCCGCCTCCTCCGGCCAAAACGGCTGGGAGTGGTTGGTCGTGTAGATCGCGGCGAGCCCCTGGCCGTCTAAATCCTTTTTTGTGAGGCCCGCGTCTTCGAGGGCGAGCCGGACGGCCCAGGAGAGGTATTCGGCGGTGAATTTCCGCGGCTCGCCGGCCTTCGCGCCCAGCCGGTCCGCCGGTGTCTCGCCGATGCCGACGATGGCCGCTTTTCCCCTGAGACTCATGGATCTACCGCGCTTGCCGGATGCGGGTGTCCCACAGGATCGTCTCGCCGCCCAGCATCGGGCAGACGAGATCGACCTGGAGCTGGGTGGCGCACCCCGGGCAGAAATATTCGTGGTACTCGCCGTAGTAGGGCTCCCCGGACGGCAGGGGATAGGGCATGAAATCATTCAGGTCTACGACGCGATGCAAGGCGTGGAGCTTGTAGTTCTCATCGGCTTTGCAGAAGAGATGGCCGCAGCGCGAGCAGCGAATCGCGGAGTCGCCGCCATCGGCGGCGATCTCGAGCGCCGCGTGGAAGCGCCGCACCGTGCGCCAGTTTTCTCCCGCCGCACCCTGCAAAGAGCTGATTTTTCCGGAGGCGGGCTTGCCTTCCCGCAGACGGCTCGCGCGGATCTCCTTGCGCTTCTCCTCGGTCGCCGCGCTATTGACGCTCTTGCCGCCGGTATCCAGCACCACGCCGTAGATCCGCTCGGCGATCTCCCGGCTCGCCCAGCCCCTGCCATAGTCGCGCAGCACCGCGGCCGGATCCCGATCCAGCGGATCGCCGAGGCCTCCTCCACCTGCCACGTAGTCTACGAGCAGGCTCCCTTCAGGCAGCGCGATCCGCTCCGGAACTCCCTCAGGATAGTAGAGCTTTCCCCACTGCCCTTTCCGGATCGATTGCGCGTCCGGGTACTCGCCGTTTTTTACCCTCTCGATCATCTCGAGGCCGGCCTGCGCCATGAGCCGGGTGGCGCTGATCCCCGTGGAATAGCCGCCGAACAATCCGAATCCTCCCTGCGCGATGCCGCCGTAGGGCTTGTAGTCCACGCTGCAATCCTGCGAGCCGTAAATGAGATAGATCCGGTAGCTCCCCAGCCCGCCGCGGAACCGGCCGAAGCCGCTGCCGTCGCAATTGTGGCCGCGGGTAACATAGAGAAACGGATACTGCATCTCGGTTTGCTCGATGTCGCTGATGCCGGCGGAGGGGATATTCATGTGTCCCCCGGTGTTCACTCCGTCCCGCTGGGGAGAGGCCCCCATGCCCGCGCCGTGGATGTCGTAGAGCCCCTGGGCGACTCGAATCCCTTCGCGCGTGTGGCCGCCGTAGAAATAGCCCGGCCCGCCCACGTATTCGAGGTTGCCGGTGGTGGAGCAGTTGACATCGTCGTAGCGGCCCGCGGCATAGAGCATCTTGGCGACGCACTCACACACGGTCGATACCAGGACGCTGCCGATGCGCGGGGCCGCGCCGCAGGCGGCGGGGTAGCGGCAGTTGAGAATCGTTCCTTCGGGCACGGTGACCTTCACCGGCCGCATCTTGCCGTCGCTCCAGGGGACGTCCCAGAAGAGCGTGTTGGTGAGCGCGAGCGCGAGGTGCGCGAGCGTGCTCGGCAGCGTGGAGTTGTGGTCCGTGTCGGTCTGCGGGCTCGTGCCGGTGAGATCGAAGCGCAGCTCGTCGTCCTGCTTGGTCATGGTGCAGAAGAGCTGCTGGCCCACGGACTTGCGCGTCTTGCGGTCGAGCGTGGTGACATACTGGCGCGCCATCCAGGTGCCGTCGGGCAGGGAGCGGAGCTTGGCCCGCGCCTTGTTCTCCGAATCCTCGATCATCTTTTTTCCGGCCGCCTGCACGAAGCCCAAGCCGAACTTTTCCACCAGCCCGAGGTACCGTTTGGCGCAGACGTTGTTGCCCGCGACCATCGCCTTCAAATCGAGGCCGACATACTGCGGGTCCCGGCACTGCTCGGTGAGCGACTTGAAGACATCCTCCCGGAATTCGCCGCGCTCCACCAATTTAAGCCCCATGATGCGGATGCCCTCGTGGTGGACTTCGTAGGCGCCGCCGCGCAGGAGCCCGCCGGTGTCGGCGGTATGCGTGCTGGTCGCGGTCCAGGCGATGAGCCTGTCGCGGTAAAAGATCGGCTTGATGATCATCATGTCGTAGGTGTGCGATCCGGCCACGTAGGGATCGTTGAAGAAGAACTGATCGCCGTCGTGAAAGCCGGGGGATTTGCTGAACCACTGGATCATGCTCTTGATCGCGTCCGAGGTGGCGGCGGCGAAGCGCAGGTGTCCGGAGCAGGCGAGCACCATGGTCCCCGCGGAATCGTAGAAGGAGCTCATGCACTCCCCGCCCTGGGAGACGATGGGGGAGGCGGTCACGCGCTGCAGCGTCATGCGCCCCTCTTCGCCGATCGCCCACAGGCGGTGGAAGTACATCTCGTAGCGTACCGGATCGATCGACATGGTTTTGCTCTTTCGCTTCATCTTCAGCTTATCTCCATAAGAAGATTGAGATAATTGTCCACCGTCACTCTGAATCCCGGCGGCACCAGCGTTGTCGTGAAAGGGAGCTCGATCACCGCGGGTCCGTTTATGCGGGCGCCGGGCCCGAGAAGGCTGTAATCGTAAACCGGCGTGTGGATGCGCCTCAGCTCGGGGCGGGTAAAAAAGATTTCCCGCTTGCCCTTTCTCGCGCCGGCGATCGAGCCCTTCCTTGCCCTGGCGGCCTTGAGCCGGGGTTTGGCGACCAGCCCCACCGCGTCCACGCGGATCTCGCTGATCTCGATGCCGGCCTTGGTATAGCCGGCGCCGGCGCCGTAAAGCTCCTCGTACTTTTTCTCAAAGCTGTCGCGCATCTGCGCCACTCTCCCCTGTGTGAAGCGGTCCCAGTTGAGCGGCAGCTCGACGCCGGCCGTCTGGCGGCGGTAACGCATGGTGAAGAAGCAGCGGAACTCCACCTGATCCTTTTTGAAGTCCTCTCCCGCCATAACCTCGCGCAGATCGCCCTCGATCGACTCGAGCCTCTTGTTGAGGAGCAGCGGATCAGCCGGCAGCAGAACCTGGCAGCTCATCACGCGCGTGTGAATGACGTCCGCTGCAGCCGCCCCGAAGGCGGAGAAGACCGGCGAGGTGGAAAAGATAAAGATCTTCTTTACCCCCAGCTCCGCCGCGAATCCCGCGGCATGGACCGGCCCGGCCCCGCCGAAGGCGTAGATCACGAACTCCTCGGGCAGATAGCCCGTCCGGACCACCTGCCGGCGGATGAGATCCGACATCTTGGCATTGACGATGTCGAAAATCCCGGCAGCCGCTTCGGTGACGCTCAAGCGCAGAGGCCGGGCGATTTTTTCCTCGATCGCGCCGAGGGCCTTTTTCTTGTTGAGGATCTTCTTGCCGCCGAGAAAGTAGTTCGGGTCGATGATCCCGAGGGCGAGATCGGCGTCGGTCACGGTCACTTCCTCTCCGCCGGCGTCGTAGCAGACCGGCCCGGGACTCGCCCCCGCGCTCTTCGGCCCCACCAGGAGTCTCTTCGTGTCCGGATCGATCCGGGCGATCGTTCCCCCGCCGGCGCCGATGGACTCGATGTCGATGATCGGCTGGAGAATGCGGAAGCGCTCGACGATCGGCTCCTGGGCGTATCTCCAGTAGCCCTCGGTGATGAGCCCGACATCGAAGCTCGTTCCGCCCATGTCCGTGGTGATGACATTTTTATGGCGCAGCAGTCCGGCCACGTGCGCCGAGGCGATCATGCCGCCGGCAGGGCCGGACTGGAGATTGGCGATGGCGCTGACGCGCTCGCGGTGGGCGCCGCCGCCGTTGCCCTGCATGATGAGAAAGATCCCCTTCAGGCCGCCGGCCCGGAGCTTGGCCTCGAGGTCTCTCAGATAACGTTCGACGGTCGGGCCGAGATAACTGTTGATGATGGCGGTGTTGGCGCGGGCATACTCTCCCGCTACCTGGGATAGCGCGCTGCCGAAGGACCAGTAGATTTTCCGGGACGGGTCCGCCTCGAGCGCGAGGCTGCGGATCTCTTCCTCGTGTCCCGGGTTGGTCCAGGCGTGGAGCAGGCTCACCGCGATCGCCGCGACCTTCTCCTCGTCGATCAGGCGGCGGATCGCGGCCATGACATCTGCGCGGTTTACCGGAACGATCTCGTTACCCAGATAGTCCATCCGCTCCCTCACCCCGATGATCCGCTCCCTGGGCACGAACGGCTCGGGCTTGGTCACCCAGGTGACGTGGCGTATCTCCTCCTCGCCGAGCCCGTCCACCCGCCCGATGGCGCGCATGATCTCGGTGGTGTCCTCGAACCCTTTGGTGGTGATGAAGCCGATCTTGACACCGCTGTGGGTGATGAGGGCGTTGGTGGCCACGGTGCTGCCGTGCTTGAAGAGGGAAGTGCGGCCAAG
>MGSR01000088.1:8200-8342 GCA_001798565.1 Deltaproteobacteria bacterium RIFCSPLOWO2_12_FULL_60_16 | reverse complement strand
CCTCCCCAATTCGGGTTCTAAGACGATGCCCCGGAACTGCGCCAGAACAAGGCGAGAAACGCCCTCCTGTTTTCCCTGCTCATGACAACCATCCCAACGGCTAAGAAGATATAGAGAAAAGAATAAAAATACCTGAAGCGAG
>MGSR01000088.1:421-7985 GCA_001798565.1 Deltaproteobacteria bacterium RIFCSPLOWO2_12_FULL_60_16 | reverse complement strand
TAGACAATCGGAAGCATCCCTATAAGTAAAGTCCATTGGTTGACCTTTGAGGAGATGAGCGTTCCGATGCTGGCGCCGGGGTTGGCCTTCAAGGCGAACAGGATCGCCACTATGAATTCCGGCGACTCCGAAGCCAGCGGAGCCAGCCATTGGACGAGAAGGAACTCCTCGATGCCGAAAGTCCGGCCCGTGGCCAAGAGCCCCTCCGCAAACGGCTCAGCCGAGATAAAGATCGTATAGCCCGCGAGGGCGAACAGCAGCACGGTCGCCACGCGGCGCGGCTGGACTCCCCAACGGGCGATCATTTCCGTAGGTCCCTCCAGTTCCGGCTCCACGTGAGCAGCGCGCGAGGCGGCGCGGATGTAAAGAACAAAGATGGTGATCAGGATCGCGGCGTCGAGAAGATCCAGCTGCTTCTTGAAGGGAATGACGAACGAGTAGAGAGTGGCCAGGCCGAGGTAAAAAATCTCGATCTTGTGCGAAGACTCCAGGTCAAAGGCCTTCTTGCCGGTTTTGAGCCAATAGGTAAAGACTACGGTCGCCCATCCGACCCCGATGAGCAGTCGGTTTGCCCCGGTCATGTTCGCCGTCGCGTAGGCGGTGTACTGGGGATTTTTCCCCGCCATCCAGGCGAAATACATGTCCACGGCATACTCGGGCAGAACCGCAAGCAAGGCCAAAACCGCCAGGGCGAGGGTTTGCGGTATATCGAGCTGGGCCAGCTCGGCCGCCCAGGAGAGAATAAAGGCAGCGCCGAAGATCGCCAGCCCCGCAGCCAGGGCCTCCCACTCCGGCGAAAGGGGGACATGGGCGAGATGGAGAACAATCCATTGGAGACAGAGCAGAATCGCGGAGCCTAACCAAAGCCAATCGGCCATAAATCCTCCCGGTGCTGCTTGCTGGAAACAGGGCGGGGACTATTCATAGCCAAAAATTTGTCTTTGTGCCAGAGAAAAATAAGGGGGGACTGATCTCGGACCAGTTCCCCCTCGGATGGTGGAGCCGAGGGGAGTCGAACCCCCGACCTTCGCGTTGCGAACGCGACGCTCTCCCAGCTGAGCTACGGCCCCGCAAGTTACTTCCGGTCTATGACACCTCGCAGATATTCCCGGATCGGTTTCTTGAGATCCGCCCGTTTCAGGGCGTATGCGACGGTTGCCCGGACAAAGCCCAATTTATCGCCGATATCGTAGTGCTCGCCCTCGAACTCGTAGCCGTATACTTTTTTCTGCCGGGCGAGGTCCGCGATCCCGTCGGTCAACTGGATTTCCCCCCCCTTTCCCGGGGCGGCCCGCTCCAGCAGAGCGAAGATCTCCGGTCGAAGGATATAGCGCCCGATGATGGCCAGCCGGGAAGTCGTCTCGTTGGGATGCGGTTTTTCCACCATGCTTTCCACTTCGTAGAGCCGGTCGCCCAGTTGTTTGCCCTGAACGATGCCGTAGCGCTGAACCTCGTGATCCGGAACCCGCCGCAGGGCTATCACCGACTCTTTTTTTTCTTCGGAAATTTCCAGCAGCTGACGCAGGCAAGGCGACGGGGCGTCAATCAAGTCGTCCGAGAGGAGCACCGCAAAAGGCTCCTCGCCCACCAAATCCCGCGCGCAAAGGACCGCGTGCCCCAAACCCAACGGTTTTTTCTGTCTCACGGACACCACTTCAATCATCGCAGCGATTTGCCGAAGGCCCTTGAGTGTTTCTTTCTGGCCTCTTTGCTCCAGCACCTGCTCCAGTTCCGGACTCTCGTCGAAATGATCCTCGATGCTATCCTTTCCTCTTCCGGTGACGAAGATGACCTCGGAGATTCCCGAGTCCACGGCCTCCTGCACCACATACTGAATCGCCGGGATGTCCACGATGGGCAGCAGCTCCTTGGGCACCGTTTTGGTCGCCGGGAGGAAGCGTGTGCCCAGGCCCGCCACCGGGATGACCGCTTTTTTTATCTTCATCTGTGACAAGGAAAACTAGACGAGGCGCTTGTATTTCCTCTCCTGGACTTCCTGAATCGATTTGCAGTCTATGCACAAGGTGGTTACGGGACGGGCCTTCAAGCGGGCAATGCCGATCTCCTCGCCGCAGGATTCGCAAATCCCGTATTCTCCCTCTTCCAGACGCCTCAGGGCCTCCTGGATCTTGAAGATGAGCTTGCGCTCACGGTCGCGAATGCGCAGGATGAAGTTGCGGTCGGTTTCCAGCGCGGCCCGGTCCGTAGGATCCGGAAAGTTTTCCTCTTCATCCATTCCTTCGACCGTCTTGCCGGCCTCGGAAAGAAGCTCCTGCATGCGCTGATGGAGCAGACTGCGGAAAAAATTTGTCTCCTTTTGATTCACGCGACACCGGCCAGCGAGGAATTATTACCCTTTAATTTATAACATTAACGGGCGCCCATGTAAAATCATCCGCCGCGCCGCTGCCCGTTTGTCTCCTGGCAGGATGCCGTCGCGGGCCTCGCTGGGGGATCATTCCCAAGGCAGGCCCCGGCGGGGGTGCGTAAGAATAAAAATCTCCGTGCTCTTGGGCAGCATGGAGCGGCTGAGCAGCAGCTGGGAATCCTTGACGCGGTGGACGGGGTAGCGATCGCCGACGAAGCCCGCGAACAGATCCGCCTGGCGCGGGGCGTCGTAGTGCATCGGGATCACAATCGGAGGGCGCACCTGCTCGATCACCTTGAGGAGATCCTCGAAACCTAGATTGGTCATGGCGTCGATGGGCATCATGACGACGTCAACCTTCTGCAGCACCTTCTCCTGCTCGGTGGTTAGCAGATGGCCCATATTGCCGAGATGGGCGAGGCAGAGACTGCCCATCTCGTAGATGAAAATGGAGTTCGCCACGCCGCCCCACCAGAGGCCGCGCCGGCTTGGGATGTTGACAATCGTGATGTCTCTGACGCTGGTTCGTATCGGGTTCCATGTCTGGCGCAGCGTGATGCCTCTCAGGATCACCGGGTTGCCGGATACCGCTCCGACGTTGTTGTGGGTATTGTGGTCGTTGCTCACGGTCACGGCATCGGCCTGGATTCCCGGCGTCACGTTGAAATTGGGATCCGTTACCACCTTGGTCCGGCTGCCCGAGTGTATCAGAAAGCTCGAATGGCCGAACCACTGCACAAAATAGTCGCCCAAGCGGGGGGTCCGCCGGGGGCGGATCTGGACGAGATCGTGTCCTTGCTCCAACAGCCGGACCAGAGAGGGGTTGCAAACCGCCTGCGCCACGCGCCGGGCCGGCAACAGGAGAAACGCCGTAAGCGCGCCGATAAAGCCGCGCCGCCTCATCCTTGTTCCCCGATGATCAAAGCGGTGAATCCCATAGTCTGGGTCTCCGGCCACCTCCAGGCCTGTTTGGGCAGGCCCGCCTTGAGGCATGTCTGAGACAAAAAGGCCTCCATGTCCCAGCCGTACTCGGTGGCTACCTGGGGGAGCAGGACGCCGCGCTTCTCGCCGTTGGTTATATGGAGGCCGTGTTTTCCGACCTGCAGGGAAAGGGGGTCGTGGACCGGCTGCAGCGGAGAGAGTACAGAAATCTCAATACCCACTTCTGCCAGCTCGGCACAGGCTAACGGCGCAACCCGATGATCCCGGGAGGCCGCCGCCTCGGTCATTTCCATCACCGTCTGGTACAACGGGCGTGTGGGGAAGCAGGTGCCGATGCATCCCCGCAGCTCATTGCCCTTGTGCAGGCTGACAAAGGCGCCGTAACGGGCGCTCAGCAGATGAGGGTCTTCGATCTCTTGCGATTGTCGCCCGGTTCCGAGAACAAAGCTCTCCAGCGTTTGCCGGGAAAGGTCGACCAGCCTCTTTCGAGAATCGGGAGGAATCCGGATGATCTCCACCTGCCTTCCTCCAAACCTGCGGGAGCTCTGTCGCCTCTGAAAGGAGTTCTCCCGCCGCCGCGCCTGGCGACCTGCCGGCGGCCGGGTCGCTCGGCTCTGATCCTCGCCTGGAGCCAGGCGAGATCGGTTGCTACTTCGCGTGCTTCTCGAACCAGGCGGCCGCCTGGGCGGGGTTGATCGCCTCTTTGCCCTTCGCCCATCCGATGGGGCAGACCACGCCGTTCTTCTGGTGTTCCTGGAAGGCATCCAACAGGCGCAGCACCTCGTCGACGTTGCGTCCGATCGGCAGGTTGTTGACCAGAATGGCCTCGGTCACGCCGTCGGGATTGATGAGGAAAAGGCCGCGCACGGCCACTCCGGATGCTTCCTGGAGCACGCCGTAATCGGCGCTGACCTTCTTGGTAAAGTCCGCAAGCAGGGGGTACTTGCAGCCCTCGATGCCGCCCTTCTTGCGCGGGGTTGCCAGCCACGCCTTGTGGGAAAACTTGCTATCCGTGGAGACCGCCGCGACTGCCGCATTGCGCTGCTCGAACTCCGACAACCTGTCGGAGAATTCATTGATTTCCGTAGGTCAGACGAAGGTAAAGTCGAGCGGATAGAAAAACAGCACCAGCCATTTTCCGCGGTAGTCCTTCAGCGAGACGCTTTTAAAATCCCCTTTGACGACGGCGTCGAGGGTAAACTCGGGAGCCTTTTCACCGACGCGAACAGACATAAAAATCTCCTTTCCGTGCGAATCTCTCCGCTCGAATTTTTATAACCTGGTTCGTTCGTTGTCAAGGGATGGGGCGCGTGCTATCTTGGCGCGCAGCATCGATGAAGGAAAGAGAGCAAGAGAATGGTCTCGATAAATGAATTCCGGGGAATCGATCTCAGGGTGGCCACGGTGGAAAAGGCCGAGCCGCATCCCAATGCCGATAAGCTCCTGGTGCTTCAGGTGAACTTAGGCGCCGAGCAGCGGCAGATCGTCGCCGGGATCAGGGCCCACTACCAGCCCGAGGAATTGATCGGCAAACAGGTCGTCGTGGTCGCCAATCTCGAAACCGCTAAGCTGCGGGGATTGGAAAGCCAGGGCATGTTGCTGGCGGCTTCCGACGACGACCGCATCGTGATCCTGACGCCGGAAAAACAGGTGAGCCCGGGGGCGAAGATCTCTTAAGATCGCCCGGAATCCTTTACAATCCCAAGCAGATTTGTTATGGCCATGACGTAAGAGCGAAGCTATCCTGCCTGTTTTTAATGATACCGCTTCCTAAAGGCCGCCCCACCTTTTGCGCCGTCAACCTCGCGTGCCTGCGCTGGAACTTCCGCCAGGTGAGAAAAAAGGTCGGCCGCAAAGTCAAGATTATCTCGATAGTGAAAGCCAACGCCTACGGTCACGGGGCCGGCCGAGTTGCCAGAACTCTGGCCGACGCGGGGAGCGACGGCTTCGGCGTCGCCACGCTCGAGGAAGGGGTGGAGCTGAGAGGGGCTGGGATCCGAGCTCCGATTCTGATTTTAGCCGGGGTCTACCCCGATCAGCTCAAAGAAACTCTGCGCTATCGCCTTACCCCGGTGCTCTATGACCTCGGAACCCTCGAGCGGCTCGAGAGCGAACTCCGGCGCCGGCGCGCCTCGCTCGGCTTCCATCTTAAGATAGATACCGGGATGGGCAGGATCGGCCTGCTGGCTTCCGAGATAGATGGATGGCTCCCCAAGCTGGCCCGACTCAAGGCGTTGAAGTTCGACGGGCTCTCGTCCCACTTCTCACACGCCGAGTCCGAAGAAGAAGAATATACTCACAGTCAGCTAACGACCTTTACTGCCGTAGTGGAGCGGCTGCGCCAGGCGGGCCTTTGCCCGCCTCTTATCCATATGGCGCTTAGCGCCGCCGTGATCAGTCTGCCCTCCTCTTATTTCAAGATGGTTCGCCCTGGCCTCATCCTCTACGGCATACCTCCTTCGCCGGTGATGGCGGATAGTATCACCCTCAAACCGGCTCTCTCCTGGAAGACACGGGTCCTCCAGCTGAAGAGAGTCCCGAAGGGGACGAGCATCAGCTATGGCCGCACATTTGTGACGCAGAGAGAGAGTCTCATCGCTACTCTTCCCGTCGGATATGCGGACGGCTACCACCGGCTTTTGTCGAATCGCGGGGTGGCGCTCGTGCGCGGCAGGAGGGCGCCGGTCGTCGGCCGGGTCTGCATGGATTTGACTATGCTGGATGTTACCGATATACGGGGAGTCAAGCAGGGAGATGAAGTAGTTCTCCTCGGCAAGCAGGGAAGGGAAGGCATCTCCGCCGACGAGATGGCCCTGTGGGCGGAGACCATCTCCTACGAAGTTCTCACGTCTATCAGCGCGAGGGTCCCTCGCATTCACTACAGTTCAAAGGCTTCGACCTGCCTTCGACGGGCTCAGGCCCTGAGTTAATCGAAGGGAGCTCAGCCGAAGGAGGAATAAAAAGCCGTGGCCAAGGTTCAAAGGGCCCTGATCAGCGTCTCCGACAAGCAGGGGATCGTGGAATTTTCCCGTGGCTTGTCGGAGCTGGGTATCGAGATCGTTTCCACCGGCGGGACTGCGGCGCTCCTGCGCCAGAATAAAATCGCCGTCAAGGACGTTTCGGAGATCACCGGGTTTCCGGAGATGATGGATGGTCGCGTCAAGACCCTCCACCCCAAGGTTCATGGGGGCATCCTGGCGCTGCGGGATCACCCCGAGCATGTCGCCCAGATGAGAGAGCATGGCATCCTGCCCATCGACCTCGTGGTGGTGAATCTCTATCCCTTCGAGGCGACCGTGGCCCGAGGGGCGGCCTTTCACGAAATTGTCGAGCAAATCGACATCGGCGGTCCCTCGATGGTCCGGGCCGCGGCGAAGAACCACGGGCATGTGGCCGTGGTGGTGGAGCCGGGGGACTATGGGCCGGTTTTGGAAGAGCTCAAGGGCAATGGGAAAGAGCTTTCCGCCGAGACCCGGTTCCGCCTGGTATGCAAGGCCTTCCAGCACACGGCCCGCTACGATGGAGCAATCTCCAGCTATTTGGACTCTCTCGATGAAAACAGGAAGCCGGCTCCCTGGAGCCGGACCTTGAATTTCCAGTTTAAGAAGATCCAGGACCTCCGCTACGGGGAGAATCCCCACCAGCAAGCGGCCTTTTACTCGAGCGGGGAGAGCGGCGGCGTTTCGGTGGCGCGCGCCCGGCAGATTCAGGGGAAGGAGCTTTCCTTCAACAACATCCTGGATGCGGACGCGGCGTTGGGAACCGTGCTGGAATTTTCCGAAACGGCGACGGTGGTGATCAAACATACCAATCCTTGCGGCGCGTCGCTGTCGAAAAAATCCCTGGCGGACGCCTTTCGCAAGGCGCGCGCCTCGGACCCGGTGTCGATCTTCGGCGGGGTGATCGGATTCAACCGCCCGGTGGACGAGGAGACCGCCAAGGAGCTCAAGGAGATATTTCTGGAAATCATCATAGCGCCGAGTTTCACTCCCGAGGCAAGGGCCGTTCTCTCATCGGCGAAGAGGCTCCTCAACATCCGCCTCCTCGAGGTCGACATGCGACAAAAAGACCAGGGCGGCTACGACCTCAGGCGCGTTAAAGGCGGCGTGCTGGTTCAGGATTGGGACCGGGGAACAGTCGAGGCGAGAAGCTGCAAGGTGGTCACCAAGCGGGCGCCCGCGGAGGAAGAGTACGAGGCGCTCGATTTTGCCTGGCGCATCGCCCGCCATGTGAAGTCCAACGCCATCGTTTTTA
>MGSR01000088.1:0-298 GCA_001798565.1 Deltaproteobacteria bacterium RIFCSPLOWO2_12_FULL_60_16 | reverse complement strand
ATGCCTTTTATCCGTTTCGCGACGGAGTGGATGCCGCCGCCGAGGCGGGCGCCAGGGCGGTCATCCAGCCGGGCGGCTCGATCAAGGACGAGGAAGTGATCGCCGCGGCCAACGAGCACGGCATGGCCATGATCTTCACCGGCATGCGGCATTTCAGGCATTAGAATTGGAGGCCCGTTCCCTGCATCCATGGTACGTCAGCCTCCCCGGAAATCTTCGGGAGATTGGTTACATTTCTCCCTATACCGACTGACTACTGCGCCATATGGCCCTTTTCTGTGAAACAAAGAACTTTACG
>MGSR01000087.1:9240-11789 GCA_001798565.1 Deltaproteobacteria bacterium RIFCSPLOWO2_12_FULL_60_16 | reverse complement strand
CAACTTCACCTGCTCTCCGCCTGTTACAACCTGGGAGGATTTAAAACCGCTATTGGAAGGATAGCACCGTCTTTGCCCCCTCTCCTTTATCCTCTCCCCCATTGGGGGAGAGGGAAGGGTGAGGGAAAAAGGAAGATCTATGAGTAAAAAAATCATTAGCCTTGCTCTAGGCGTTGTGCTCTTGGCATTTAGCTTTCCGGCTGAGGCGCAACAGCCAAAGAAAGTGCCACGGATAGGGTATCTAACGGGAGGCTCGCCTTCCTCGGGATACTACGAGGCATTCCGGCAAGGTCTCCGCGAGCTGGGTTATGCTGAGGGGAAAAATATCATTATCGAGTTCTACTTTGCGGAGGGGAAACTCGACCGGCTACCTTCCCTGGCGGCCGAGCTGGTCCGCCTAAAGGTTGACGTTATCGTTACGGCTGGTCCGATAGGAAACCGTGCTGCCAAGGAAGCAACTGTAACGATTCCCATAGTCATGGCGCAGGATGGCGATCCTGTTGGAAGCGGGTTCATCGCCAGCCTTGCGCGACCTGGGGGAAACATTACGGGATTGTCCACCCTTGCCCCGGAAATAAGCGGAAAACAACTGGAGCTGCTGAAGGAGATCGTTACCAGGCTCTCGCGCGTGGCCGTCCTGGGGACTTCGACCCGACCCGGTACCGCCCAACAGCTAAGAGAGACGGAACTCGCCGCAGGGGCGTTCGGAGTGAAGCTTCAATCCCTAGATATCCTAAGTCCCAAGCATTTTGAGACCGCGTTCCAAGCGGCGGTTAAGGAGCGGGCTGAGGCGGTCCTTGTCCGGGTGTCGGGCCCCATCCTCTTTCCTCACCGAACAGAGGTTGCAGCACTCGCGGTAAAGAGCCGGCTCCCAGTGATGTATGAAAGGGCAGAAGAAGTGGAAGCTGGCGGACTCGTGTCCTACGGCGTGAATGTTCCCGACTTGTACCGCCGCGGCGCCATTTACGTCGATAAAATTCTCAAGGGCGCGAAGCCGGCTGATTTGCCGGTGGAGCAACCGACGAAGTTCGAGTTTGTGGTCAATCTAAAAGCCGCGAAGCAGATCGGCGTGACGATTCCGCCCAACGTGCTGGCAAGAGCGGACAGAGTTATTCGATGATCTGGAATGTGAAATCGAAAATCTAAAATCGTCAGGCGGGCGGACAGGGTGATAAAATAACGCTTGGTGTTTTGGCGCTATTGACACCATGGAGCCACTATGACAAGCTGGCTCGCGGAGGTGAGTTGACATGGCGCGACCAATGGAATCTTCGACAAAACGGCCACGAGTCAGTATCGATGTCCAGCCCGAATTGCGCCGCCGTCTGCGGCTAGCAGCGGCAAAGCGCGACCTCACGGTTAGACAGTATGTGTTGGAAGCGATTGAGGAGCAGCTTCAGGAGGATCTTGGCGATGAGAGAGAGGGAATGTTGGCCCTGACTGCAAAGGCAGATCCTGTGCTGGAGGAGCTTTGGGACAACAGCAAAGACGCGGCATATGACCGTTTATAATCGTGGGGATGTGGTCTTAGTCGGTTTCGTGTTCTCAGACGAGTCAGGGAAGAAGCTCCGCCCGGCTGTCGTGATCAGCTCTGCCCCTTACAATCGAGCGCGACAGGAAGTTATCGTCGCGGCCATCACGAGCAACATCAGACGACGTCTCTTTGGTGACTATTTGATGGGTAGATGGAAGGATGCCGGATTGCTCTTTCCCTCTGTGGTGACCAGAATATTCAGGACGATTAAGCGGACGATGATCGAGCGGAAGCTCGGCACTATGCCGAAGCCCGAAATGGTAGCGATTGATGGAGAACTCCGCCACTCTCTTGGCTTATAGCTGCCTCGTTTCAACCAAACAGGGCGCCGGCGGGCCATCTCATTTCCAGGAGATACTCAAAGAGCCCCCAGATGAGAAGGAAGGTGGCCGCGGTCATGAGCAGGGAAACCGGCCACTTCTCCCGGCCTTCGATCAAGGCATAGAGGAGCGCCAGCAGGGGAAGGGCGATGACGATACCCAAAAGCCAAATGGCCATGGCCCCACCGATAAACCAGGCAAAGAAGACCAAGGTGCGACGCATTTCCGTCCTTTTGTCTAATCGAACCGTGACGACTTCATCCATGTCAAGGCCCCCATCTTTTTCTCCCCGACGACGCCCCTCCCAGTCCGTTGCGTCGCGATAAAGCTGAACCAACGCCAGGAGAAGGCCCGGGATGGCCGCGACGTAGACAGGCATGAGCTTCGCGATGTAGGGCCACTCCCAACCCACCCAGGTCGCCACCGCAAAGACAGTTACGACAAAAAACGTAAAATGAGCCGTCATCTCAAGCTCTCGCCATCGCTCCGTTAAGAAGAGACTACGCCTACCTCGTCTCCTTAAGCCTCCCGCGCAGCGTAAGAACAAAAGAGACCGTAGCTAGAATCAGGAGCACGATCACGCCGGGCCGCGTAAGCCAGCTAAAGCCATAGCTTGCCATCGACCTGTAGAGATACTTCTCCATCAGGTCCCCCAAGACAAGCCCGAGAATCATCGCAGGTCTGGGATAACCAAA
>MGSR01000087.1:6375-9146 GCA_001798565.1 Deltaproteobacteria bacterium RIFCSPLOWO2_12_FULL_60_16 | reverse complement strand
ATGAAAATGAGGGGGACCATAAACGTGTAGCGCACTTCGGCGAGCTTGGCGAGCTGCTTGGCCAACACAAATCCGACCAGGGTCCCGATGATGCCGGCGATTCCCTGAATCCAAATGATGCTATAGATCAGGTCGGCGTTCTTTTTTACCATCTCCGGACCCGGTACGAATCCCCATGCCAGCAAGGCGACGATAAAAAGCGCTGTCACCACTCCCTGGGGGAATCCCAAGAGTAGCGTAGTGATGAGATCACCGCCGTCCTTCGCGTCGTTGGCGCTTTCCGGGGCGATCACTCCCCGCACATCGCCCTTACCGAAAGTCTCCCTAGCGCCCTTACAGGTCTGGGCGGCGTGGCCGTAGGCGAGCCAGTCCACCACTTGCGAGCCGAGCCCGGGTACAATCCCGATCCAGACTCCAACAAAACTGCACCGGACCACCAGCCACCACTCGCGCAGCGTATCTTTGATTCCATCTAAAAGACTTCCCTTGAGAGGAGCTGCCTGTTGCTCCACTCCAAGCTTCGTGAGGGCCAAATCGAGCGCCGAGGGAATGCCGAAGAGGGCGAGCGCGATGATACTTATGGAAATGCCGTCCAAAAGATACATCTGGTCGAAAACGAAGCGCATGATGCCGCTCTGCGCCTGCTGGCCGATAGTGGCGAGGAGCAGACCAAAGGCCGCGGCGATGAGCCCCTTGATCGGCCGGCGCCCGGCCAGAACGGCCACCATGCTGAGGCCCCAAAGCATGACTACGAACAGCTCCGGCGAGCCCATGAGATAGATCAGGGGGCGGGCCGCAGGCAGCGCAACCAGGAGCGTGAGGGTGCCGATCACACAGCCCATGCCCCCGGCCATAAACGATGCGCCTAAGGCGCGCCTCGCCTCGCCTCGCTTCCCCATCGGGTAGCCGTCGAGCACGGTCGCTTGGGAGCCAGCGCCCCCCGGAATACCGAAGAGAACCGGAAGATAAGCCGCGCAAATGGCGCTGACGGAGCTCGCCCCGATGAGCAGAGCGATGCCGGTAACCGGCTCCCACCTGATAACCACCGGCAAGAGAATCGCATAGACCAGCGGCATCCCCAATCCCTGGGGCGCCACGGCGGTAAAGGTCCCGATGCTGACTCCAATCAACATCGCCAGGAAGACCTTGAGGTGCAGGAGGTTCAACAGACCCTGAAGCGCGGCGTGAAACAGTGAGACTTCCATTTCTTAGAACGGCTTGATGATTAGCCGAGCCTTTACCTCTTAACGGGCAGGCAGAGGCCCCGCACCCACAAGTTTTTTGAAGAGTTCCATGACCTCACGCTCTCGGGGAATTTCCCTGATCGCCCTTTCATGATCTTCAGGCATGAGCGGCGTGGGATCATCGGCGGTAAGCTTTTTGTATTCCTTGTGAAACGCTGGGTCCTTATAAGCCTTGCGAAATGCCTCCTGCAGAATATCTACGCGATCCTTGGGCGTGCCTGGAGGAAGAAAAAAAGGCTGGCCGGTAACCCTGAAGGCGCGCTGCAGAATGACGAGCTTGCGATCTATGTCCGATTTGGCAAAGCTCTCAAGCTCCGGCAGATGAGCGAAACGGGCATGCTTTTCCCCTTTGGGAATCTCAAGGATGGCGTGAAAGTCCACGAGCCCTTTATTAAGCCAATCCGGGCTCCGCCGGACGACAGTGTCGGCGCTGTTCGCTCGTGCGTCGATTTCACCCCGGATCAGCGCCGGGTCGAGCTCGGCCCCGGAGTAACCGGTAACGAACTTTGGCTCTTTAAGACCGAGGACGTACGCAAAGAGGCGCCCTTCGTTATACGTAGAGAACCCCACGGATTGGCCCCCGACCCTAATTCCAGAGGCGGCGCGGAGTTTTTCTATGCTGCTCAGACCAGCCTCCTTGCGGGTTACAAAGACCCCATGATAGCTGCTATAGGGAGAACCCAGGTAAATGAATTTGTCGAGATCGTACAACACTCCCTTCTCCCCAAGGACCGCGAGCGAAACCATGCCAGCGCTCGCGTTGCCAATGGTGAGCCCGTCGGGACGAACTGATTTATAAACGTGATTCGCGGCCTTTCGGCTTCCCCCACCGGGCATGTACTCGTTAACAATTGTCGGATTGCCCGGAATATGTTTCTGCAGGAAGGGAAGCACAGCTCTCACCCTCATGTCTCCCGTGCCCCCGGGATCACGGCCTTGAACGATGGCGATGGTCTTGCCCTGATAAAAAGGCGCTTGGGAAAAGACCGAGGCAGGAAAGAAACAAACCCATAGCGCGCCCAAAGCCAGCGAGATTTTGAAAGGCCGATCTCTGAATGTCATGGCTAACCTCCTTACCTGAGCGTTCAATCCGTTGAAACAGTTCAAGACGTTGTAGCCGTTGGCTCGTTTCTGACGACTTGAACGAATTGAACGGTTTGAACTGTTTCCGTGCCGCTCAGCCCAGATTTTCTGCTAGTTAGCGCGGCGGCAAGGGACCGCCACCGGCGATCTTTTTAAAGAGCTCAACAATCTCCCGATCCCGCGGCAGCTCCTTGATAGCCTTGTCCATCTCCTCCGGCATCAAGGGCGTCGGCTCATCTCCGGTGAGTTTCTTATAGTCCCTGTGGAAGCCGGGATCGTTAAAGGTCTTGACCAGGGCGTCTTGGAGTATTTTCACCTGCTCTTTCGGAGTCCCGGGGGGCAGGATGTAGGGCGAGCCAGCCTGTCTAAAAGCTCGTAGCATCGCCAGCACCTTGCGTTCCCGTTCTGATTGCGCAAATTCCTCCACCTCGGGCAAGCGCGCAA
>MGSR01000087.1:0-6341 GCA_001798565.1 Deltaproteobacteria bacterium RIFCSPLOWO2_12_FULL_60_16 | reverse complement strand
GATGGCGTGGACCTCGACAACGCCTTTGGTCAACCATTCCCGATTCCGCTTTAACAATGTGTCGGCGTTGTTGATGCGCGCGTCCACCTCTCCGCTCTGCAGGGCGAGGTCGAGTTCCGGTCCGGAATAACCGACCACAAACTTTGGCTCCCTGAGGCCCATCAGAAATGCAACGAGCCGGCCAACAATGTAGACGGAATGGCCCACAGCCTGGGCCCCGATTCTCACCCCGGAGGCCGACCGCAACGCTTCCAGGCTGGTGAGACCGGTCTCCCTTTTCGTCATGAAAACCCAGTGATAGTGGCTGTGCGGCGAGCCGAGGTAGATTAATTTATCGAGGTCGTACAGCACGCGGCGCTCGCCGAGCACTGCGTTGGTCACCAGACCGCCGCCAACGTTTCCGAGAGTCAAGCCGTCAGGTCGGACATTCTTGTAAATGTGGTTGACGGCCTTCGTTCCCCCCCCTCCCGGCATGTACTCAGATACGACGGTCGGCTCTCCGGGAATATGCCTTTTTAAATAAGGAACGACGGCCTTGACCATCATATCCGAAGTGCCCCCGGGCGACGTGGCTTGAATGAGCGTGATCGTCTTTCCCTGGTAAAAAGGACTTTGCGACGAAGCCAGGGAAGGGGACATTAACAGTGCGGCCAGCACTAGGCCGACCGAGGCTCCAAAGGGATGATTTTTTGTCCTCATCATGGATCCCTCCTTGTCCAAACGGATTACTCGCCGCTACCTTTTTTCCCTCTAGCGCGCAGGAAGCGGCTCACCGCCGGCAAGCTTCTTGAACAGCCCCACAATCTCAGGATCCCGCGGCAATTCCCTCACGGCCTTCTCGTGCGCCTCGGGCATGAGCGGTGTCGGGTCATCGCCGGTGAGTTTTTTGAACTCCTTGTGAAATTCAGCATCCCTAAAGGTCTTTCGCATCGCCTCCTGCAGGATCTGCACCCTGTCCTTCGGAGTGCCCGGGGGGAGAATATACGGGGAGCCCATCATTCGAAAGGAGCGAAACATGCCCAAGAGCTTCCGTTCCTTGTCCGACTTCGCGAAACTCTCCAGCTCCGGTAGCTGCGCAAAGCGCGGATGTTTCTCCCCTTTTGGAATCTCAAGAATGGCGTGCAAATCGATCAACCCCTTTTCTATCCACTCAGGGGTCCGCGTGATGATCGTGTCGGCGATATTAGACCTGGCATCGACCTCGCCGCGCATCAACGCCAGATCTACCTCCGGGCCGCTGTAACCGGTGACGAACTTCGGATCCTTCAGGCCGATCAAGTAGGCGAAGAGTCTTCCGTTAATGTAAATATCGTGACCCACGCTTTGCGCGCCGATGCGCACGCCCGGAGTTGCCCGCAGCTTGTCCAGAGAGCTGAGACCGGCTTCCTTTCGACTGAGAAAAACATATTGGCTAGCGCTGTTGGGCGAGCCGAGGTAGATGAGTTTGTCGAGGTCATACTGCACCCCTGTTTGGCCCAAAATCGCATTGGCGACCAGTCCAGCGCCGACATTTCCCAAGGTGAGCCCGTCAGCTTTAGCGTTTCTGAAAATATGGTTGGTCGCCTTTCGGCCGCCACCGCCGGACATAAATTCGGTGACGACGTTGGGCTGCCCGGGGATATATTTCTTGAGAAAGGGAAGGACTGCCCTGACGCGCATGTCGCCGGTGCCGCCCGGCGACCGCCCCTCAATGATGGTGATTAATTTACCTTGGTAAAAAGGGGCTGACGGCTGACTGTTTGCTGCGGTCGCTACGGCGAGAACAAAACCCAGGGTCAGGGCGGCGACGCGCCTCGGCGTGCTGATCTTCATCGAAACCTCCTCTCGTCTGGTCGGGCCATACCCTATATCCCGAAGCGGGGGGGCTAATCAAGAGAATAAAAAGACTATTCTGAGTCGCGAAAATAGCGTCAATGGCAGGTCAGCCTGAAGTTCCGCCCAGGAGGTGCACGATCCGCTCTAAATCGGCGGCAGAATAGTATTCCACGACTATCTTGCCTCTGTTGGACTTGCTCTGGTGCAAGAGCCGCACTTTGGTTCCTAACGATCGCTGCAGCCTCTCTACCAAGGCGCGCAAATCCGGATCCGAGAGCGGCATCGCCTTCCGTCTCTTCCTCCCTCCGGTCCTGAGTTGTGCGACCAGCCTCTCGGTCTGGCGCGTGGAGAGCGCTTTCCCCACCACGTCGCGGGCAGCCGCGACAATCGACGCCTCACCCTCCAATCCCAGCAGCGCCCGGGCCTGCCCCGCGGGGAGCTTGCCCGAAGCCACCAGCTGCTGCACCTCTCTCGGAAGGACCAGCAGGCGCACCGAGTTGGCGACCGTTGGACGGCTCTTTCCCACTCTGCGCGCGATCTCCTCCTGGGTTAAGTCAAACTCCTCCTGCAACCGCTGGTAGGCAGCCGCCTCCTCGATGGGATTGAGATCCTCGCGCTGGAGGTTTTCGATCAAGGCGAGCTCGAGGGTCTCGCCATTGCCCGCCTCCCGGACCACGACCGGCACGTCCGTCAACCCCGCTTTCCTGGCCGCGCGCAATCGGCGTTCGCCGGCGATCAGCTCGTAGCGCTCGCCGGCGCGCCGCACCAACAGCGGCTGGATGATTCCCTGGTCGCGCACCGAAGCCGCCAGCTCATCGATTTTCGCCTCGTCAAAGGAGCGGCGCGGCTGCAGGGGATTGGGGGCGATCCGATCTATCTCTACTTTAAAGCCGGGCGAGTCCGCGCTCGATTCAACTCCCGGTATGAGAGCCCCCAGCCCCTTACCCAGTCCCTTTTTCTGCACGGCGATTCTCCTCCCCATTGCGGATTATCTCTTTGGCCAGTTCCAGATAGTTCTGCGAGCCGGTGGAATGCACGTCGTAGAGCAGGGCCGGCTTGCCGTGGCTCGGGCTCTCGCTCAGGCGCACGTTCCTATGGATGACGGTGCGAAAGAGCCGGTCGGGAAAATGAGAGCGAATCTCCTCGGCAACCTGATGCGAGAGTCGATTGCGGCTGTCGAACATCGTCAGCAAGATCCCTTCCAGCAGCAGGCTCGGATTCAGTCCGCGCTGCACCAATTTCAAGGTTTCGAGGAGCGAGCTTAAACCCTCAAGCGCGTAATATTCGCACTGAAGCGGCACGAGCAGCGAATCGGCCGCCGTAAGAGCGTTGAGTGTGAGCAGCCCTAAAGAGGGTGGGCAGTCGAGCAGGATGTAATCGAAATCCCGACCGGCCACCGCGAGCGCCTCCTTGAGACGCCATTCTCTCCTCTCTATGTTCACCAGCTCGATCTCCGCGCCGGTGAGATCCTTGGTTGCCGGGGCAATGAAGAGGCAGGGAAAGGCCGTCGTGCAGAGAACCTCGGCCAGGGCGCTCTCCCCTATGAGAACGTGGTAAAGGCTGTGTTGCAGCTTGCTCCTGTCAATCCCCAGACCGGTCGTGCTGTTACCCTGCGGATCAACGTCCACGAGCAGCGTCTTCTTTTCCGCGACCGCCAGCGAAGCGCCGAGATTGACTGCGGTAGTGGTTTTACCGACACCGCCCTTTTGATTCGCTATTGCTATTATTTTAGCCACAATTTCTCTTTAATAATCAATAAGTTATGTAGCTATACTATATAGCTTAATTATCACAGTCAAATATAAAAGGGAAGGGCAAAAATAGTTCCACGTGAAACGTAGTCGTGCTCGTGGTTCGTGACTCGTGTTCGTAATTGCTGTTGCCGAGCACGAGAAACGAGCACGATCAACGACCTAAGCAAGCTTCCGCTTCTTCAGATAGATGGACAGCAGGGTAAGCGCTGCCGGCGTGATCCCGGAGATTCTTGAAGCTTGACCGAGGGAGCGCGGACGGATGCGCGTCAGCTTCTCGCGCACCTCGCGCGATAGCCCGCTGATCCTGGAATAATCCAGATCCTCCGGGAGGCCTAGGCGCTCCATTTTGTGAAATCTATCCACTCCTTCACGCTGACGCTGCACATATCCGGCATATTTCACTTCCACTTCCGCCTGCAGTCCGAGCGCCAGTGGAACAGTCTTCAGCTCCGGATCTACAGAGGCCAATTGAAGAAAGGAAATCTCGGGACGGCGCAGGAGCTGCGCCAGCGTCGTCTGGTTTCTAATCGAGCTCGAGCCGATTGCGATGAGCCTGTCGTTTGTCCCGTCAGTTGGATTGACACGCTTGGTTTCCAGCACCTCCATGACCGAAGCTATCTGACACTTCTTTTGCTCCATCCGGAGAAAGGCATCGCGCCCGGCAGAGCCGATACGGTAGCCGAGCTCGGTGAGACGCAGATCGCCATTGTCTTCACGCAATAAGAGGCGGTACTCCGCCCGTGATGTAAACATTCGGTATGGCTCGCCATCCGTTCCCTTGGTCACCAGGTCGTCGATCAATACGCCGATGTAGGCCTGGTCTCGAGCCAGGACCAAAGGCTCTTCCCCTTTGAGGCTCAGCCCGGCGTTGATTCCTGCCATAATGCCTTGTGCCGCCGCTTCTTCATAGCCCGTGGTGCCGTTGATCTGCCCCGCATGATAGAGCCCCTTCACCAGCTTGGTCTCCAGTGATGGGTAGAGTTGGGTCGGCTCCACGTAGTCGTATTCAATGGCGTAGCCTGGACGCATGATCTCAGCCTGCTCTAATCCTTCGATGGAGCGGACCATCTCGATCTGGACGTCGAGCGGCAGACTCGTGGAGAGCCCATTCGGGTAGATTTCTACCGTGTCCAAGCCTTCCGGCTCGAGAAATACCTGGTGCCGCCCTTTATCCGCGAAACGGACTATCTTGTCTTCGATCGAGGGACAGTACCGGGGGCCACGGCTCTTAATGATCCCCGAATACATGGGCGAACGGTGCAGGGCTGAGCGGATAATCACGTGCGTATTACTGTTGGTATAAGTAATATGACAAGGAATCTGCTTTTGGATAATTTTCTCTGTGGAAAACGAAAACGGTACCGGCGGATCATCTCCATCCTGAGCCTGCAACCTGGAATAATCGATGGTCCGGCGGTCAAGCCGGGGGCAGGTGCCGGTCTTCAGCCTGCCGATGCTAAATCCGATCTCGGCGAGAGACTCGCTCAGCCCCTGAACAGAAAAATCGCCGGCCCGACCGGCCGCGTAATTCCTTGTTCCTACATGAATAAGCCCCTTCAAGAATGTCCCGGTTGTGAGGATCACTCTTTGGCCATAAAAAATCTCCCCAATCTGCGTTTCGACCCCCTGTACTACTCCTCCGGCGACCAGAAGGCGCTCTATGCTTCCCTGCCGCAATGTCAGGTTCGGGCAATTCTCAAGCACTCGCTTCATCCGCTGGCGGTATAGCGCCTTATCCGCCTGCGCTCTGGAGGCGCGTACCGCAGGCCCTTTCTTGGTGTTGAGTGTGCGAAACTGTATGCCAGTTTCATCAATGGCCCGTCCCATCTCACCACCCAAGGCGTCGATCTCTTTAACCAGATGGCCCTTGCCGATCCCTCCTATGGCCGGGTTACAGGACATCTGGCCGATGTGATCCAGATTTAGAGTAAGCATCAGCGTCCTGCAGCCCATACGGGCAGCAGCCAATGACGCTTCAATCCCGGCATGCCCGGCGCCAACAACTATGACATCGTACGCTTTTTCTCTTGCGCTCATGGCCTTTGTTTCACGTGGAACAAAATCTGCTTTATAAAGCTATTTGATTTATAATTAGCTATTTTCCTATACAAAATTCATTAAAAATACGTTCTAAAATATTATCGTTTGTAACCACGCCGATGACTTCCTCAAGCGCCTCTTTGGCTTCCTGGAGATCAACCGCAACCATTTCCGCCGGCAAACCCCGGCTCAGCGCCGCAACCACCTCCACCAAAGACTTCTCCGCGCACTCAAGCGCGGCTTTATGACGCAGGTTGGTAATCACCACGGCCTGTTCAGTGTCGATTCCGAGGAGAAGCTCTCGTAAATCATGCTTCAGCCTATCCAACCCTTCTCCGAGCTTGGCCGAGACCGATAGGGCTGCCTTACCGTCAAGGAGCGCCCGCGCCTTTTCCAGATCCAGCCGCCGGGGAAGATCGCTCTTGTTCACTATCACCAGCCCCTTTTTTCTCCTGACCATCTCGAGGATCACGCGATCGTCCGAGGTGAGAGAGGAAGAGCCATCGAGCACCACCAGGACGGCCTCAGCGGCCTTGAGGCGGCTGAGCGAAAAGTCCACTCCCATCTTTTCCACCTGGTCAGAGCTCTCGCGGATACCGGCGGTATCCCACAGAACCACGGGCAAGCCGCCAAGGTTAATGCTTTCTTCGATCACATCTCTGGTAGTCCCCGGCACCGGCGTAACGATGACCCGCTCTTCGCCAAGAAGAGCGTTTAAGAGACTCGACTTTC
>MGSR01000086.1:3943-9415 GCA_001798565.1 Deltaproteobacteria bacterium RIFCSPLOWO2_12_FULL_60_16 | reverse complement strand
CGGCGGAGAGAAGCCGGGCCGGGAGCTATCTTTCGCTGCTCGAAGAGACTCTCAACGAGGAGATCGCGGCCCGAAACGAATCTCATCTCATTACCGCGGGCGATGGAACCATCGAGCTGCAAGTCGTCCGGGAAAGCCTGAGCCCTCCGGGAAGAGCGCGGACAACGGCAAGGGAGGAGCCGTTGCAAATGGATTGGCAGTCCTATGCGCGGCTCTGGCAGCAGCGCGCCCGAGAATACGAATCGGCCCTGCGGACGCCGCTCTTTCTCACCCCCACGCTGCTCAAGCTGCGGGAGGCTGAGCTGACCGAGGCCCTGCCTGAAAGAGAAAAACTTTCGGTCTCCTCCGAGCTCCCTCTTCTGATCGGAGAGCTGACACATCGCTTCCTAGAAAATTGGGACTTCGGCGACGATCCGGCGGAGTTTCGAGCGCGGCTGGAGCCGCTCCTGGACAAGTGGATCGAGCCAAAACAACAGGCGAACCGGGAACAGCTCCAACGCGAGCTTGAAGAGATCCTGGCTTCCTTCTTTTCTTCCGGAGCCTATCGCGAGCTAAGCTCCTCGCAGATCCTCGGGCGCGAAGTCCCCTTGTTGATTCCCTGGGACGGCCGGATTATGGAGGGAGTCATCGACCTGCTCTATGAGAGAGAGGGACAACTCTTTCTTGCCGACTATAAGACCGACCGCGTCGAGAAAAAAGATCTATCGCAGCATGCGGAGAATTACCGCTATCAAGTGGAGATCTATTCCGAGGCCGCGCGGCGCAGCCTCAAAAGGGATGTGGCAGGCTTCAAGCTGGTTTTTCTGAGGCTTGGTGAGACGTTCGAGGTTCGCTTATGATCCCGACCGCCGGTTACGGACGATCCGCTCAGCGCGCGGCGGCCCTTAAAGAAGGCTTGCCGATGTGTATGTGCGCGCCGCTGGCCGATCCCGGCACGCCGTTGCGAAAGGCCATGAAAGGAATCTGCGCTTTTCGCAGGTAGGCGATCAGCGATCTCCCTTCGACGCTGTCGGGGTGCAGCGCCACGTCCATCGCGTCGCGGTGGTTCAATCTCATCCGATCGTGGAAGGCGGTCTGCCCGAGGGCGCTTACCGGGAGCGGGCGCTTGAATCTCTCGGAGAAAAACCTTTCGATCCCGGCCGCCCCGGCGAGCGACCAGCGGGCCTTGCCGTTGTAACGGATCCAGGACCCTCTTTCGGCGTATTCTCCCGGCCCGAGCGCCGGCAGCTTCAGCAGGCGCTCCAGGGCCCCCGCCTCGGCCATGCCGATCTTCACCTCGGCGATCTTCTGTTCCGCATCGCGCAGCTTGGCCTCTACGCCGGCAAGCTCCCTCTGCGCGGCTTCCAGCTCGACCCGCGAGATGTACCCTTTCTCGTAGAACTCTCTGCGCGCCTGGACCTCCCCCGCCTTTTTCCGGAACTCCGCTTCGTGAATCTTCAGTAGTTTTTCCAGGCTCGCCCCGTATGCCTGCATGGCCCCGATGAGATCGGCGCCCGGCTTCGCCGGAGCGGCCTCCTCGGAGGCGCCCCGCCCGGGCGGCGTCTGCTGCGCGGCGTTTTTCTCTCCCGCCTGCTGAGCGATAGCGCCGCCAAACCAGCAGAGCAAGCTGGCCAGCGCAAAAACGAAAAATCGGACCGGCCCCATCATGAGACAGCCTACAAAATTTTCCCCGCCCTCACAACGCCCTCCCCGGCATCGTCACTTCACAATCGGCCAGTGGCGTCCCTGCTTTCGGGTAATCGCAAGGGAAACCTGATAGAGCCTTTCCAGTATGTCCCTGCGCAGAAGCTCTTGGGTCGAGCCCGCCTCCAGCACCTTTCCCTCTTTTAAAATAAGCGTCTTTTTAAACAGCGGGAGAATCTCCTCGATGTGGTGCGTGACGTAAATCAGCGAGGGGACCTGCTTTTCCCTCCCGAGCCTGGCGAGGCCGGCGAGAAAGATCTCCCTCGCTCCGGGGTCCATCCCGGCGCAGGGCTCGTCGAGAAAAAGCAGATACGGTTTGGTCATGCGCGCGCGCGCGATGAGGACCTTCTGCTGCTCGCCTTGCGAGAGCGTGCCGAATTCCTGATCCGCGAGATAGCGGCAACCCATCTGCTCCAGATAGGCTCCGGCCCGAGCATAGTCTCTCTCGCCGGGCGCCCCCCACGGCCCCTCGACCAGGCCGATCTGCGCGAATTTTCCGGACACTACGGTCCTCAATGTTTGTTCGCGCGGCGGTATCTGGGAGACGAGCGTGGAGGTCACCCAGCCGATGCTCTTTCTCAGCTCGCCGAGGTCGATCAGCTCCCTTCCCTTGCGATAGACGACCCCGCCGTCGTTCGGCCAAAGGTAGCCGCAGGCGATTTTTAAAAGCGTGGTCTTGCCGGCGCCGTTCGGCCCCAGGACGGCCCAGTGCTCTCCCTGGCGGACCCTCCAGTTGATCGAGTCCAGGATTTTTTTGTTGTCGAAGGAGGAATAGGAGACGTTGCGGAAATCGAGCGCGGGGACTCTTTTCATCGGCCCATAGAGAGACAACGCGTTGTCAGGAATGCAATGATGTGCCGGAGAGGCCGGGAAAGAGCTCTACGCCCGCTCCGCGAATCTTTCCGTCTGCCAGGGCTTTAACGGGGTGCAATTGACCCGCTTGTTCTCAGTGCCCTGGTCGCGCGCCGCCACCCTGAGGATCTCCAAAGGCTCCTCGCTCGCGCTTTCGAACCAGTACTTAAAACCCCGCGGTATCAGGATCCCCTCATATTTCTTGAGCGAGCCGATGAGTCGATCCCCTTCCCCGTAGAACTTCACGGCACCGCTCAAGACCAGCCAAAAGGCGTCCTCGCCGGTATGGGTATGGAGATTATTCTCGCCGCCGTTTTTTACCACCTGAATGTGTCCTCTCAGGATGTCGCTGGAGCAAATCAGCATAGACTTCTTAACGCCTTCAAACTCCGGTCGCTCGTATTTGAAGAGCTGCGCCTCTTTTTCCATGGAGACCTCCTTGTTCCGGCTATGTTTAGTCCAGGAAAGGCTAACCGTCAAGAGCCGTCACCGCTCCTCCGGCGTGAGCAACTGCAGCCGGTGGCCGTCGGGATCGCTAAAATAGATGCAGCGCGGATCGCCTCGGCGGCCGCTGACTTCACAACCGGCCTCCTCCAGTAATCCTCTTACCTTCTCGTACTCGCCGGACTTTAACCGCAGCGCCATGTGGTTCATCTCGCTGCCACCGTGAATTCCGGCTCCGTCCTCCGTCTCGAAGAGCGCCACTCCCTGATGGCCGCATTTGAGAAAGAGCTGCCAGGAGCTCTCATGCTCCACTTCCATTCCCAAAAGCTCTATATAGAATTTCTTGGATCGGGCCAGGTCCTTCACGTGGAGCACCACATGGTCGATGCCGGTAACCTTGAGCGGAGCCTTCATGGTCACGCCCTCCTCTCCCTAAAGACGGCCTTATCCTACCATGGACGCGGACGGCATCAAGCAAATTCGCAAAGGTCCCGATCGCTCACTTCTGCGGCGGCCGCAGCAGCAGGCTCAGGAAGGCCGAGCTTACCAGGGCCAGGATAAAGAGGCTGAAGGAGAACAGGTAGCTGCCGGTAAGGTCGAAGAGGAAGCCGAAGAAGGGCGGGCCAATCGCGGAAAAACTGTGCGTTAACAGGATGCCCAGGCCGCGCACGGTGCCGAGCGAGAGGCGCCCGAAATAGCCGGCCCAGATGATATCGGGCAGCACCATGTTTCCCCCGAGCCCGATGCCGTACAGAAAGAAGCCCAAATAGAGCGGCCCGATTCGGCTCGTTGAGATCGCGATGAATAAGCCGGCGGCCTGAATCGAGAACTGCAGCGCCGCCGCCTTTCGCACTTCGATGCGCTCGGCGAGGAATCCCCAGAACAGAGGCGACAGGAGCTGCATGAAGGCAATCACGCTCATGACCGTTGCAGCCACGACCGGGGGATGGCCGATGTCGGTAACATGGGAAAAGACATGCAGGTTTAATCCGGTGACTCCGATGCTCGCGATCCCGATGATAAAGACCATGAGCCAGAAGGTCCTGGTGCGCATCGCCTCTTTCCGGCTCCAGACTGCCTCCTCGGAAAGGGCCAGGCGGGATAACTGGGAAGGCTTCTTCCCGGAGGAAGGACTCTCGCCGAAGGGGTTCGGTCTTCCATCAGGATGGAGATCCATGTCTTCGGGGCGCCGTCGCATATACACAGAGGCCGGCCCCACGACCAGGGCCAGAGTCACCAGGCCGAATGCCGCCCAGGTGAAACGCCACCCGAGCCACGCCAGGAGCGCCGCGGCGAATATCGGCATGCCCACTTTGCCGAAGCCGATTCCCATGCTCGACAGGGCGAGGGCCCGCCCGCGCCTGCGGATGAACCAGCGAGCTATGGTGACGTTGATCACCATGGATCCTATGAAGGCGTCTCCGACGCTCACCAGACTCCAGCGCACGAGCGCGAATTGCCAGAATTCGTCAACCTGACTCAAAAGAATAAATCCCGCCCCGACCACCACGGCGCCGAAAGTCATCAGCAGGCGCCCGCCGTGACGGTCCACCAGAGAGCCCACCAGGGGGGCCAGGCCGGCGCCGATCAGGCTCTCGCCCGAGCGTAGGAGAGAGAAGACTCCGCGGGAGACTCCCAGATCTTCAGTGAGCGGCTTCAAGAAAACGCTTAAGGTGCTTGCCAGGGTGAAGGTCGAGGCGACGTTGGCAAGAAAGCCTACGGCGACGATATACCAGCCATAGAAGAATTGCGGCTTCTGAGAACCGTCGGCCTCTTTTATCGGTTCCACGCTTATGCCTTATAGAGATTGAGCAGCTTATGCAACGGAGATCGCTTGACGCGCCTGCCACGCGGACGGGGACGCGGCTCGACTAACCGTCCCACGGCAGGGAGAGCTGCTTCCGGCCGCTCGCGTCGCTCAACGGCCGGCGGCCGAGCTGTTTGATCTCGGCCTCGAGCCACTTGAGATAAAAACGGTGCGTCTTGCGCTTTCTTATGGCCGCGATGCAGAGGGCGCGGACCGAAGCGGCGTGCTTCGGCCAGTTCTCTCTCACGGCGCGGGGCAGTTTCAAATAACCCGGCGCGTCGTCGCAAAACAGCCTGCTGCGCGCGAGCGTCCAGACATCGCACTGTTTCTCGCCGCCCGGTATCCGCGCGGCGCCCGCCGATTGCCGCGAGAGCCATTGCGCCAGATGGGTCAATTCATGGCCGATGGTATTGTAGGTGAGCTTGCGGACTTTTAACCGGATCGTCAATTTGGCTTCCGGCTCCGGCCGGCGCGGCAGCAGCGCGCTGCCGAGGTGCGCCCGCGTGTGACCGATGGTGATCTTTTTCCCGTCCAGTTCCGGAAACTGCCGCAGAGCCGCTTCCAGCATGATCACCGCCCGGCGGGTCAGCCGCCTTTTCATGCGCGGCGTGAAGGTAACTGGAATATTCATTCCTTGTGTCATTATTTCGGAGGCCCTCGCGGCGGTCAAGGGAGGGTCGCTCGGG
>MGSR01000086.1:3044-3787 GCA_001798565.1 Deltaproteobacteria bacterium RIFCSPLOWO2_12_FULL_60_16 | reverse complement strand
ACTGGAAAGCCTCGGTTTAAGCAGAGGTCTATCGGCCGCAGCCGACGGTTCGACTTTGCTCACCGCACTGAGCCTGTCGAAGTGGAGCGCGTTCCCCAAGGGAGCCCCATCAAGCGGAAAGATCTCTTGCTCCGACCGAGGAAAATTAGTAGTTTAGATTCTGGCGGGAGATTTTCATTTGGCGCGGAAATATTTTTTAAAGAGAGCGAGCCTGCCCGAGCGCAGCCTTTCCGGAATCGATTACCGAAAGGAGCTGAACGAGGCCCAATACGAGGCGGTGACCGCCGCCGAAGGGCCCCTCCTGGTCATCGCCGGGGCGGGGACCGGCAAGACCCGCACCCTGGTCTTTCGGGTGGCCCACCTGGTGGACATCGGCGTCGATCCGCGCTCGATCCTGTTGCTGACTTTTACCCGCAGGGCGGCCGAGGAGATGCTGCGCCGGGCGAGCCTGCTGATCGACAACCGCTGCGCCAAGGTATCGGGCGGGACTTTTCACTCTTTCGCCAACACCATCCTGCGCCACTACGGACGGAGGCTCGAGCTCTCTCCGGCCTTCACCATCATGGACCGGCCGGACAGCGAGGATGTGATCCAGCTCCTGCGCGCGGAGATGGGGCTCAACACCAAGGAAAAGCGTTTTCCGCGCAAGCAGACCGTGGGCGAGATCTACAGCATGGCGCTCAACAAGCAGTGGACCATCCCGGACCTGATCGAGAGAGACTATCCCCACCTCTACGAATGGC
>MGSR01000086.1:0-3030 GCA_001798565.1 Deltaproteobacteria bacterium RIFCSPLOWO2_12_FULL_60_16 | reverse complement strand
CGCCTCTACGAGCGCTACGTCGACTATAAGAAGGGCAAGGCGCTGCTCGATTACGACGATCTCCTGACCAAGCTCCGGGACCTGCTGGCGAGCAACGAGGAGGTCCGGCGCCGCCTCTCCGACACCTACCGGTTCATCATGGTGGATGAATTCCAGGATACCAACCGGCTTCAGGCCGAGATCGTGCGGCTGCTGGCCGCCACCCACGACAACGTCATGGTGGTGGGCGACGACGCCCAGAGCATCTATTCCTTTCGCGGCGCCAATTTCCGCAACATCATGGATTTTCCCAAAGAGTTTCCCGGCGCGAGAATCATCTCGCTCGAGGAGAACTACCGCAGCACCCAGCCGATCCTGAGCTTCACCAACGAGATCATCGGCCGCGCCCGGGAGCGATACGAGAAGAGCCTGTTCACCCGCAAGAACGAGGGCGACACCCCGCTGCTCGTGCAGGCGGAAAGCGAGCAGGCGCAGTCGCGCTTCGTCTGCCAGAAGGTGCTGGAGCTGAGAGAGGAAGGCGTGCCGCTCTGGGACATCGCGGTCCTCTTCCGCTCGAGCTTTCATTCCTTCGATCTCGAAATCGAGCTGGCGCGCCATAACATCCCGTTCGTCAAGCGCGGCGGCTTCCAGTTCATGGAGAGCGCGCACGTCAAGGACCTGCTGGCGCATCTCAGGATTCTTTCCAACCCGCAGGACGCCGTCTCGTGGAGCCGCATCCTGCTGCTCCTGGAGGGAGTGGGGCCGCAGCAGAGCCAGAAGATCATCCGCTGGCTCCTGGAGGGGGCCCACCCGGTCGAGAGGTTGCGTTCATTCGAGGCCAAAGGTAAGGTCGCGCATGGCTTGAGAACGCTGGCCCAGGTCCTGGAGGCCTGCGGTCAGGGAGAGCGGCCCGCGGAAAAGGCGCAGTACCTCATGCAGTACTACACCCCTGTCCTCAAGCGGAAATATCCGGACGATTATCCCAAGCGGCTGAAGGATATGGAGCACTTTCAAGGAATGACCGAGCGCTACCGCAGCCTGGAGCGCCTTTTGAGCGATATGGCCCTGGAGCCCCCTACCGACAGCGTCGGCGGCGTTCTGGCGGTCGACCCGGACGAGGGGCCGCTGGTGCTCTCCACCATCCACTCGGCCAAGGGATTGGAATGGCACTCGGTCTTTATCATCTGGGCGCTGGAAGGAAGATTCCCCTCCTATTACAATATCGACACCGAGGAGGAGCTGGAGGAGGAGCGGCGGCTGCTCTACGTGGCGGCCACGCGCGCCAAGGAGAACCTGTTCATCACCTATCCGATCAGGATCTTCGATCACGGGCTGCACACGGTGCTCTCGCGCCCTTCGCAGTTCATCGAGGGGATTCCTGAAGAGCTGCTCGAGCCGGTGACCCTGGTGGACGAAGAAGAGGACCGGGGCTGGGAAAGTTAAAGATGGTTCGTCTCCTGCTGAATATCGTCGTCTTTGTGAGCGGCGCGGTCCTGATGGCCCTGGAGATCGTCGGCAGCCGGGTCCTCGCCCCCTACTTCGGCAGCTCCATCTTCGTCTGGGGAAGCCTGATCTCGGTGGTGCTCGCCGCCTTGAGCGTCGGCTACTATTGGGGCGGATGGCTCTCCGAGCGCAGCCCCTCGATCGGGCGGCTGCTCGTGCTGCTGCTTATTCCGGGCGCGCTGATCTTCTTTCTTCCCTTCGTCTATCCTTCGGTCAACAACTCGATCGCCGAGACCGACTTCGGCAGCCGCTTGAACCCGCTGATCGCCAGCACGATCTTCTTTCTCCTTCCCGGAATCTTTCTCGGCACCATCTCGCCCTACGCGATCCGCCTGGCGGCCACCACCCTCACCTCGGTCGGCAGCACCGCCGGGACGCTCTACGCCCTGTCCACCTGCGGCAGCATCTTCGGCACCCTGCTGACAGCCTTCTATCTCATCCCCGTCCTGGGCGTGAGCAACATCATCCACTCCCTCGGCGGCACCCTCGTGCTGCTCGCGCTCCTGCTCTGGCCGCTGGCGCGCCTTCGTCTGGATCCGGTCGAAAAGCCCTCCAAGATGGCCAAGAGCGCAGCGGCGCTTTTTATTTTGGCCGTGGTCTCATCGGGCCTGACCCCTCCCCTGTGGGCGAACGTAAAGATCCTGCTGCAGAAGGACTCCTTTTATCACCGCATCCGGGTCGAGGAAGACGACGAGGCGCGTTACCTCTATTTCGACCGCACGCTGCAGAGCGCGATGAACCTGGACAACAACACGGCCCTTCGCCTCATCTACTCGCGCTATACCTCGCTCGGACTCGCCTTCCGGCCGGACGCCAAGAAAGTATTCATCATCGGCCTGGGAGGCGGCTCCATCCCGAAAAAGTACCATAAGGAGTTCCCTTCCCTGGAAATCGACGTCGCCGAGATCGATCCGGAGGTGATCGAGGTGGCGCGCAAGTATTTCTTTCTCAAGGAGGGGAAAAACCTCCGCGTGCACGCGCAGGACGGCAGGCTCTTTCTCACGCGCACGCAGCAGCGCTATGACATGATTCTGCTCGACGCCTACTACACCGACGCCATCCCCTTTCACCTCACCACCCGGGAGTTCTTCCAGATCGCCGAGCGGAAGCTCGCTCCGAACGGCATCGTGGTGGCCAACATCATCGGCGCGGTGAACGGCCCCGGAGGGAAAATCACCCGCTCCGTGGTGAAGACCCTGCGCGGGATCTTCCCGCAGATCTATCTCTTTCCCACCCGGGGCTCACTCGGCTTGAGCCTCGACACGATCCAGAACGTCATCGTCGTCGCCACCAGGGAAAAACAGCGGCTCGACATCCGCGAGATCGTCAAGCGGGCCGGCGCGGTGGGCCGCGACCTCTTTCCCAGCCCGATCAGGGAGATCCAGGCCTCCTACCACGAGGGCAAGCTGGCCGACGACGTCCCCGTCCTTACCGATGATTACGCCCCGACAGATAATCTGCTCCATCCTTAGCCTGTTATTTTTGTCTTCCTGTTCGCTCATCGATTCCGGAGCTCCGCAGCGAATCGTGCGCGTAAAGGCCCTGGCG
>MGSR01000085.1 GCA_001798565.1 Deltaproteobacteria bacterium RIFCSPLOWO2_12_FULL_60_16 | reverse complement strand
GACTTCAAATCGAGACCAAGAAAAATCATGAATTATCTATTTCAGATCAACCAATTATCGCGTTTCGGCCGCTCAACGTCCGGACATCAGTGAAAGACTATATAAAAGCTTTATGAAGACTCTAACGATCACCAACGCCAAGAAAAATCTAGGCCGATGGCTGCCTGCGGCTGCCCGGGGCGATGATATTGGGATCGTGTGCGGGGCGGACATCATCGCTTTGCGTAGGGTGGAGGTGCAATCCACGGACTACGCCCAGCGCGAATATGGAGCGACGCCGGAACAAGTTGCCGCCTTGGACAAAGCGACCGACAGACGGTATCGGCGACTCCAGCGGTCGGGAAAACGACCGGCCGGGTGATCTGTTCGTGTCGTTCCTGGGTAATCACGACGAGATCAAAGCATTGCTCCGGAGCGGCAAGTATCGGTGAGCTCGCGAAGGCTCTGCCCTAGGCTCATTCCTTAATATCCTTGCGGCTTGCTATGGCTTCGGGAAAGGCTGGCATAAGGATTCTAACTGCCTAAACGTCGAGTGTCTGGGGAAAAAACAGGCTCTCGATGTCGGGCCGTCGATCCAAAAGTCCCTGCTGGATCTGGTAGTCGATGAGGGTCGCCAGGGACCTCCGGGCGGGACCCTTTTTCAAACTGTAAGCGAACGGCTCCCCCATCACGCTGCGCTCCCACGCCGCCTCTTCTTTTTGTTTCTCGCTCCGGTAGCTGTCCGCTGCCGACTCGGCCTGGCGAAAGGCGTTGAGCAGGCTTTCGACGATCCAGGGATGGGCGTCGGCAAAGCACTCGCGCAGGACCAGGAGGTGGTTGATCGGGAAGGCGCCGGTGCGTCTGAAGAACTCCGCCTCGACTTTATGGTGATCGGCAAAGATCCGCCGCAGCTTGGAATTGGCGGAGAGGACGTCGTACGGCTCCAGGGCCGCATCGAGTTCCTCGCGCTCAAGCATTTCGATCGCATGCTCGCGGGTGCGGGGCGCCGGAATAAAGCGCACGCGGATGTCGGGCGGCGGGGGATGAAGCGATTCTTCCGCGATATCGGGCTCGGCCACGTGCCACTCCACCGATTGGGGCTTCACCCCGTACTCGTTTTGCAGGATGCCCTTTAGCCAGACCGGCGTCGTCGCGTTGTAGCGGTGCACGGTGACTTTTTTTCCGGCCAGCTCCGACGGATCGCGCAGCGGCGAGTTCACCGGGAAGTACATGCAGCGGTGGCGGAAGCGCCGCGAGAGGAAAACCGGGAAGGCCCGCAGTGGCAGGCCTCTTAGCCGGGCCAGGATAAAAGAGGATATCGACAGCTCCCCGCCGTCCAGCTTCCCTTCGATAATCCAGCGGTGCCGCGCCCCGACGTTGTCGTAACCCTCGGCGAATTGGGTTTGCACGCTCAAGTCGATTCCCTTCGGCCGCACCGCCCCGTCGATGAGGGATTGCGTATTGGGAGCGCGCTGGAAGCCGAGGAAGAGGGGAACGGACGCCATGGTGTTAGGCGCGAATTGTCGTGCCGCGGTCCATTTCCGCCAGGATCTCGTGCACGGCGGCCAGCGGATCCTTGGCCTCCATCACCGGACGCCCCACCACGATGTAGTCTGCGCCCGCGCGAATCGCCTCCTCCGCGGTCATGATCCGTCTCTGGTCGTTGCGTTTTCCCTTTTGCGGCCGCACCCCGGGGGAGACAATGATGAAGCGGCGGCCGCAGGCCGCGCGAATGGCCGCGACCTCCTGAGGCGAAGCGACCACGCCGTCCATGCCCGCCTCCTTGGTCAACAGGGCGAGGCGGATGACCTGGTCTTCCACTTCTCCGTCGACACCCACCTTTTCCAGGTCGCTCTTGTTGAGGCTGGTCAGGACGGTGACCGCCAGCATAATCGGTTTTCTCAGGTTCTCTTGGCGGCAGACCCTGCCGATCTCCCGCACGGTGAGGCGCATCATCTCCAGACTGCCGGAGGCGTGGACGTTGAACATCTTGACCCCGAGGCGGGTCGCCTCGATCGCCGCCTTGGCTACCGTGGTCGGGATGTCATGAAACTTGAGGTCGAGGAATACTTCGCCGCCCGTTTCGTGGATCAATTTCACCGCTTGCGGCCCGGCGAGAGTAAAAAGCTGCTTGCCGACCTTGAACATCCCCACTGCGCCGGCCAGCAGCCTGACCGTTTTCTTCGCTCTCTCGAGATCGTCGACGTCGAGGGCGAGAATCAGACGCTCCCGCATGGAGCCTGGAGAACGAACTAACTGTAAGGTCGACGCCATGCTCTAGGACCTCAGCGCTTCGGTAACGAGCGCATGGATTTGCGCCGCGGCCTCGCCCAGCGGGATCTCCACCGTCTTTCCCTCACGCCGCCAGCGCAGCTCGACGCACCCCTTCTCCAACCCCTTCGCGCCCACCGTGACCCGGAGCGGGATGCCGACGAGGTCCGCGTCTTTGAATTTGACCCCGGGCCGCTCGTCCCGATCATCGAGCAGGAGCTCCAGGCCGCGCTTCGACAGATCGTCGTAAAGACCGTCGGCGACTTCCCGAAGTTTCTTTTCCTGGTAGTTGATCGGCAGGAGCAGCGCGTGAAAGGGGGCGATGGCCATCGGCCATAGGATCCCGTTGGCGTCATGATTCTGCTCAATGGCTGCGGCGAGCAGGCGGCTGATGCCGATGCCGTAGCAGCCCATTTCGATGGGCTGCTCCCTCCCTTCGGCATCCAGATAGGTCGCGCCCATTTGCTCGCTGTATTTCTTTCCCAGGTAAAAGACCTGCCCGACCTCTATGCCGCGATAGGATTCGAGTGAGCCTTGATCGCACCGGGGGCAGGGGTCGCCGGCCACGGCCAGGCGCAGATCGGCAAAGGCGGAAGGTGTGAAGTCCCTCTCCTGGTCCACCTCCACATAGTGGTAGTTCGCTTCGTTCGCCCCCGTCGCCGCGCCGCGCAGCCCTTGAATGGCTCGGTCCGCGACCACGCGCAGCTTGAGGCCGATCGGTCCCAGAAAACCGGGGGCCAGCCGGGTCGCTTTTTCCAACTCAGCCTCCCCGGCCAGGGTCGCCTCCTGGCAGTCCAGGGCCGCTTGGAGTTTCAACTCGTTGAGCTCGTGATCGCCGCGCACCAGGACAGCCACCAGCTCCCCTTGATCGATCTTGTAAATGAGGGTCTTGATGAACCTGTCCGGCGGCAGCGAGAGAAATTCGGCGACTTCGGCCACGCTCTTCTTTCCCGGGGTGGCGACTTTTTTCAAAGGGGGCGAGCTCTCCTTCAAGTTGCGCGCGGAAAGTCTCTCGGTTTTAACCTCCGCCTTCGTCACATTGGCTGCGTACTCGCAACGATTGCAGCTCACGATCGCGTCCTCTCCCGCATCGGCGAGCACCTGGAATTCATGAGAGAGGGTTCCGCCGATCGCCCCGGTATCCGCCTCCACGGGCCGAAATTTGAGGCCGCAGCGGGTAAATATCCGCTTGTAAGTCTGGAACATATTGTCGTATTCGCGGCGGCAGTCCTCGATATCGGCGTGGAAACTGTAGGCGTCTTTCATGATGAACTCGCGCCCCCGCATCAGGCCGAAGCGCGGGCGCACCTCGTCGCGAAACTTGGTCTGGATCTGGTAGAGGTTCAAGGGGATCTCGCGGTAGGAGCGCACCACCCGGCGCACGAGGTCCGTGACGACCTCCTCGTGCGTGGGGCCGAGGCAGAAGTCTCTTTCGTGGCGGTCTTTAAATCGGACCAGCTCTTTGCCGTAGACCTCCCAACGCCCGCTCTCCTGCCACAGCTCCGCCGGCGAGGCGATGGGCAGGAGGATCTCCTGGGCCCCGGCGCGGTTCATCTCTTCCCTGACGATGGCTTCAATTCTGCGGATGACACGGAGCGCCAGCGGCAGGTAGTCGTAAATCCCCCGGCTGACTTGCCGGATCATTCCGGCGCGGACCAGCAGCTTGTGGCTCACCACTTCCGCGTCAGCAGGATCTTCTTTCAGTGTCGGGATAAAAGAATTGCTCCAGCGCACGATGTCATCCTAATAGACGCGTCCGTCAGGCACGAGTTACGAGGGTGGGGTTAATCGTCCACCGGGGCCGCTTTGTCGGCTTCTCTTTCGGCCGCGAGCTTCGCCACTTCCTCCATCAAGGCATCCACGATGCGGGCCTCCGGGACCTTGCGGATCACGGCGCCTTTTCTAAAGATCAGTCCGATCCCCTTGCCGCCGGCGACGCCGAGGTCGGCGGCGCGCGCCTCTCCCGGGCCGTTGACCTCGCAACCCATGACCGCTACATGAATGTTTTTGTTGCTGAAAGGGATCATCCGCTGCTCCACTTCCTTGGCCAGACCCACCAGGTCGATATCCGCGCGGCCGCAAGAGGGACAGGCGACAAAAGTCAGGCCTTCCTTGCGCAAACCCAGGGATTTCAGGATTTCTAAGCCTACTCGCACCTCCTCGACGGGATCGGCCGACAACGAGACGCGGATGGTGTCGCCGATGCCTTCGGCCAGGAGGGTGCCGATTCCGACCGACGACTTGATCGTGCCCGCGGTCGGAGTGCCCGCCTCGGTGACACCCAGGTGAAAGGGATAGTCCACCTGGTCCGCCAGCATCCGGTAAGCCTCGATCATCATGCGGGGATCCGAGGCCTTAAGGGAGACCTTGATCTCCCGGTAGCCGAGATCCTCTAGAATCCGGATGTGGCGCAGCCCGCTCTGCGCCATTCCCTCGGCGGTCGGGCCGTTGAATTTTTGCAGCAGCTCCTTTTCGAGCGAGCCGGCGTTGACCCCGATCCGGATCGGGATCTTGCGCTCGGAAGCGACCTTGATGACCTCCTCCACGCACCAGCGCGCCCCGATGTTGCCGGGATTGAGGCGGAGCCCGTCCACCCCCTGCTCCAGAGCGATCACGGCGAGCTTGTAGTTGAAATGGATATCGGCGATGAGCGGGATGCGGATCTGTTTTCTGATCTCGGCGAGCTTTTCCGCCGCCTCGCGCACCGGGACAGCGAGCCTGACAATTTCACAGCCCGCCGCCTCCAGGGCCCAGATCTGATCCACCGTAGCATCCACGTCGCGGGTGTCGGTTTTGGTCATGGATTGCACCGTGATCGGCGCATCGCCGCCGACCCGGACCTTACCCACCTGGATCTGCCTGGTTTTGCGCCGCGCAATCATCGGCTCACTATAATGGACCGGCCGAAGGGTTTCAACTAACGGATTGAACGGCTTAAACGACTCGAACGGTTTGAACCGTTCAAATCGTTCCAAGGGTTTCAGTCTTTTTTTCTTGGCAGGGGCAGGAGCATCCAGACGCGCCGCCGATACTCCCTGTAGGCTTCGCCAAAGGAGTTCGTAAGATCGCGTTCTTCCAAGCAAATACCGATGAAGATGTAGACTGTCGCGGCAAGCGCGAATACGAGATGGCCCAGCGTCATCACCGGCGTCGACCAGCAAGCGAGCAGAAAGCCCATCATGATCGGATGACGCACGTACTGGTAGAGCTCCGGCATCCTGAATTTAGCCGGAGGATGCTCTTTGCCGCGGGCGTATAGATAGACCTGCTCCAATCCGAAGAGAGCGGCGTGGTTGATCAAGAAGGTGGAGTGGAGAGCGATGATCCATCCTAGCCAGAAGAGGACTTCCAGGAGACGTTGGGCGGCGGGAT
>MGSR01000084.1:1571-11942 GCA_001798565.1 Deltaproteobacteria bacterium RIFCSPLOWO2_12_FULL_60_16 | reverse complement strand
GTTCCCCGAGGGAGCTATTGCATCGATCTTGAGAGACGCCTTCGGCGGTGAGCGCCGCTTCGGGACAGGCAGGCCGCCGGGAGAAAGAGGTCTGTACTATGGACGTGGTTGGGTTGCGTACCAGCCTGCTTGCAACTTGACAAAGCGTATCGGCTTTGGGACAAAAAGAAATCTCGATCGGGGCGGGAGGGTATTTTCATGAATACAGAGAGCGCGTCGAATTACGAAAGGGTGGATGGTACCGCGGAGCGCATGGACACGCCCTACGACGCGTGGGCCGCTTCCCAGGGCATCGACGTGGTCAAGGGCTACGGTGTCGCGAATGTTTACGAGCTGCCGCTGAAATGGTGGGACAGAATGGGCGGCCACGGCGTGTTCATCAATCTGCAAGGCACGGGCTACCTGGACGACGCCTATGTGTGCAGCATCCCGCCCGGAAAGAGCCTGAATCCCCAGAGGCATCTGTTCGAAGAGCTGGTCTACGTCCTGGACGGAAGGGGGGCGACGACGGTATGGCAGGGGAACGGAGCGAAGCAGAGCTTCGAGTGGCAGAAGGGGAGCCTCTTCGCCGTTCCCTTAAACGCCTGGTATCAGCACTTCAACGGGCAGGGCGACCGTGAGGCCCGGCTGCTGGCCGTGACCGACGCGCCGCTGGTGTTCAATCTGTTTCACTGCGAAGACTTCGTCATGAACAATCCTTATGTCTTTTCCGACCGCTTCAAAGGCGAGGAGGGATACTTCGCGGGCAAGGGCAGGCTTTACAAGGACCGCGTCCTGGAGACCAACTTCGTCGCGGACGCGATCCATATCGAGCCGATCGCATGGCACGAGAGAGGCAAGGGCAATCGCACGATCTTCTTCGAGCTGGCTGAGAGCACGATGGGCGCCCACGTTTCCGAATTTCCCGTTGGCATCTACAAGAAGGCGCATCGCCACGGTCCGGGCGCCCATGTCATGATTCTTACGGGCCAGGGCTACTCTTTCATGTGGCCGGAGGGACAAGAGCGGATGCGCTTCGACTGGAGCCCGGGCTCGATCATAGTTCCGCCCGAGGAGTGGTTCCATCAGCACTTCAACTCGGGCGATCGCCCGGCCCGCTACCTCGCGCTCAAGATGCTGAGCCGCCGCTACAAGCTCGTCCCCGGCAAGATCAAGTCCGACGTCTCCATCAAGCAGGGGGGCATGCAGATCGAATACGAGGACGAGGATCCGGAGATCCGGCGCATCTTCGAGGAGTCCTGCGCGCGGTCCGGGGCCGAGGTGCAGATGCCGAAGCGGTAGATTTGCATGCATTGCTTGACAGGTGCCGCGCTTTCCATTAAATATCAATCTTCAAGCAAATTCTTCGGCGCGGGAAAGGTCGTTCATTATGCTGAAACCGGTGGGGATCATCCATGGCCACTACGAATGTCGCTCTCTGGACGAGACACTGCCGATTTTTACCGACCTGCTGGCGCTCGAAGTAGCGCGGCGCGCGGATGGAGAAGCCGTTCTCAAGCATCCGAACACGGATTGGCTTCTGGTCGTCCACGAGGGGGGACCGAACGCGCGCAACAAGCCGCACAACAACCATTATGGATTTCGCGTCGGCCACCACGGCGAGGTCGAAGCGGCCTTCGAGTATATCAAGGCGCACAAAGAGCAGTACCGCATCAAGAGCCTCACGACCCCGCATGAGGCCCATTTCGCCTACTCCATCTATTTGAAGGAGCCGGGCGGGAACGACCTGGAGATCGAGTACTACAACCCGAAAGCGGTCGAGCACGGCCGCGTGATCGCCGCGCCCCACTGGAAAACCCTTCTGACCGAGGATCGCTTTCCCGGAAGGGGATACATCCCTCAGGCGATGTCCCACGGAACGCTGCAGTGCGATGACAAGGCGGCGAGCGACCGCTTCTACGAGCAGGTGCTGGGCCTTACCATCATAGGCGGCGGCAGAACCTCCACCTATATCAGGCACCCGGCAAACCCCTGGTATATCGTGGTGCTCCCCGGGAGAAAGCGCGAATTCCTCGAGCCCGTCAACCGCTTTACCTTGAGGCTGGCCTCGGCGGAAGCCGTGGAAGAGGCCCACCGCGAGTTTACCAGGTCCGGCAAGGGCCTCGGCATCACCGAGCTCCGGGACTTGGAGCAAAAAGACGGGCAGGTCTCGTTTATCTTCAGCGATCCCGACCGCAATTGGTGGGAGGCCGTGGCCAGCGACGAAGGGGCCTCCAAGGCGGCGAAGATCGGCGCGGCGAGCGAGGCGGCGGCTTCCTAAAGCAAACGCAATTAGTGCGTTTGCTTTGGAGCAATGGAGCAGTGGACCAGTAGAGCAATGAATTGCGAGTCAAAGTGCTCCATTGCGGTCTAATGTTCTAATGGTCCATTGTCACTAAATTAAATGCGTTTGTATTTGTTCTATTTCCAGCCGGGGCCGTCGAGCATGCCGTGGAGCCAGCCGACCACCGTCTCAAAAATCTCCGCGATATTTCCCATGTGGCCGCCGGAGAAAAGGCGGGCCGTCTTGGGATTCCCGCTCTCCAGCAGGAGATAGAAGTCCTCGATCGGCACCTGCTTGTCCTCTTTTCCGTTCACGAGCAGGAGAGGGGCGCAGGGCTTATCCAGCCAGCCTTGGGTCTTCAGCGAAAGGGCGGGCATCACCCGGATCAGCTCCTCGAAGGTTTTTTTGCCGAAGAGATTGGCGCGCGCTTCGATCAGGTCGAAAAGATAGGACGGCGCGTGGCGCGATCTCTCCTGCCACTCCGGCTGGAAGAAGTAGTGCACCCCGCCGCCCCAGTTGACCGCCGCGCGCAGCCTCTGGTGCTCCACATGGGCCATCTTGGTGGCCCAGTACCCGCCGAAGCTCGCGCCGACTGCCGCTATCCGGCTGGAGTCGATCTCCGGCCTCCTGGATAGATAGTCGAGAGCGGCGCTGTGGACGCGATGGGCGTCGGCCGAGGCCGGCACCGGGCACTCGCCGGTTCCCGGACTATCCATGACGAAGCAGCCCCAGCCTTCCTTGAGAAAGGCCTCGGCGAAGGAGTGGCGCTCCTCTTTCCAGTTATCGATCCCGCCCCAGTGCATGATCAGAGGCGCGGGTCTCTTTTCCGGCAGCCGCAAATAGCCGGCGATGGGCTTGTCCGGGAACGGGATGGCGACGCGCTCCAGTGGCGGGATCAAGAAGCGCGCGGCCGCGAGATACATCTCGCAGGTCTTGCGGTAGGCCGCCTGCTTGCCCGGCGAATTCGGGAACGGATGGCGGGCGATGCCGTAGTAACCGTAAGCCTTGAGGTAGGCCTCTCTCGCTGACGGAGAATGACCTGCGGCCTCTTCGGCGCGCGCCTTTTTTTCCCACCGGGCCCCGAGCTCGCTCCAGGCCGCGGCCCACGGCTCACCCTCGACGCCGGTCAATTTTGCCAATGCCGCTTCGGCCTCGGTTTTGTCGGCATGGAGGAAGGGGGCGCGCCGGCCGATCCGGCCGCGGATATCTTCCTTGATCTCCTCCAAGCTGCGCGGCAGACTCATTCGATTCAACGTCCTTTCGATTTGGCGGAATGTATCTACGCCGGCATCGGGTTGTCAAGCACGGCGAGCGCAGCGGGTGATTTGACCTCTCACCGGGTCCGTGTTATGGCGAAAAGTATTCCAGTCTTTACAAAAAAGTTTTTTCCTGTATAGATTTTAAACTGTTTGAGGAAGCCATGGCGATGATCATTGACGGCAGGGCGGTTGCGCGGGAGATTCAGAAACAAATCAAGGAAGAGATTGACGGGCTCAAGCGCAGGTGGGGAATGGCCCCGGGGCTCGGCGTGGTCCTGGTCGGAGACGATCCCGCTTCTCACCTCTACGTCAGAAATAAGGAAAAGATGTGCAAGGATGTGGGGATCCGCTCGGAAGAGCACCTCCTGCCGGCCTCGGTTTCGGAGCGCGAGCTGCTGGCGCTTATCCACAACCTGAACCGCAACAAGGAGATTCACGGCATCCTCGTGCAGCTGCCGCTGCCGGCTCACATCCGCTCCAACAAGGTGCTGGACGCGGTATTGCCCCAAAAAGACGTCGATGGCTTTCACCCGTACAATCAGGGGCTCCTGCTGCAGGGGGCCGAAGGGGGCTTGCGGCCCTGCACCCCTTTGGGGATCATGAAGCTGCTGGATTCGATCGGTTGCGACCCCAAGGGAAAGAACGCGGTCGTGGTCGGGCGCAGCAACATTGTCGGCAAGCCGGTCGCGGTGATGCTTCTGGAGCGGCACGCCACGGTCACGGTGTGCCATTCGCGCACGGCTCAGCTTAAAGACGAGGTTGGCCGCGGCGATATCTTGGTGGTCGCGATCGGCAAGGCCGGGTTGGTCCGCGGCGATTGGATCAAGCCGGGCGCGGTGGTTATCGACGTGGGCAGCAATCGGCTTCCGAGCGGCAAATTCGTCGGCGATGTCGAGTTCGAGAGCGCCAAGGACAAGGCCTCCTGGATCTCGCCGGTGCCGGGCGGGGTCGGCCCGATGACGATCTGCATGCTCCTGTTCAACACCTTGAGGGCGGCGAAAGAGTCCCTCCAGCGGGAGAGTTAAACCAAATCTCGTGAAGGCGGCAGTCCAAAGGTTCAAGAGAACCCCTCTCTACCGCGCGCATCGGAGTCTCGGGGCGAAGATGGTCGAGTTTGCGGGATGGGAGATGCCGGTCCAGTACCGGGGGGTCATCGAAGAGCATCTGGCGGTGCGCCGCCGGGCCGGCCTGTTCGATGTCAGCCACATGGGAGAAGTCGAGGTCTCGGGCGCCGGCGCGCTGGATCTCTGCCAGACGCTTACCGCCAATGACGTCGCACGCGTGCAGGTCGGGCAGGCGCAGTACAATCTCCTGCTGAACGAGAGCGGGGGAGCCGTCGACGACATCGTGGTCTACCGGCTGGAGAGCGACCATTTCCTGATCTGCGTCAATGCGGCGAACACGGACAAGGACTTCCAGTGGATCCGCGGGCGGTCCGAGGGCAAGGCGGAGGTCCGCGACACCAGCTCCCGCTATGTCCAGTTGGCTCTTCAAGGTCCTCTGGCGGAGCAGATCTTGCAGCCTCTGACCGGGCTCGCCCTGGGCCAGATAAAGCCGTTTCACTTCTCGTTCGGCGAGGTCTCGGGCGCCCGCTGCCTGGTGGCGCGCACCGGCTATACGGGCGAGGACGGCTTCGAGCTCTACTGCGATCCGGAGCGGGGCGAAGCGCTGTGGAACAGTCTCATGGAGGCAGGCCGCGATGGCGGGCTTCAGCCCGCCGGGCTGGGGGCGAGGGATACGCTTCGTCTCGAGAAGGCCTATCCCTTGTACGGTCATGAGCTCGACGATACGACGACTCCGCTCGAAGCCGGCTTGGAATGGGTGACCAGGCTGTCCAAAGTATGCTTTCTCGGCCGGGAGGCCCTGGTCAGGCAAAAACGCGAAGGGGTGGCGCGCCGGCTGGTGGGGCTGGAGATGACGGCTCCGGGGATAGCGCGGGCCGATTACCCGATCCTCAAAGAGGGCGAGCCGATCGGAAGGGTGACCAGTGGAACGAGATCCCCGACCCTGGAAAAGTCGATCGCGCTCGGGTACGTGAGCGCGGCAGAGGCGGTCGTTGGCAACGGGGTCGAGGTCGAGATCCGGGGTCGAAGGGTAGCGGCCCGGCTTGTCGCCTTGCCGTTCTACCGCCGTGAGGGAGCCGGCAAAACGTCATAAGGAGGAGAGTGATGGAGTTCCCTGAGGGCTTGAAATATACCAAAGAGCACGAGTGGGTGCTCGTCGAGGATCGGACCGCTACTATCGGGATCACCGAGTACGCCCAGCAGGAGCTAGGCGACATCGTCTATGTAGAGCTGCCGGAGGTAGGGGAAAAGATCGTCAAGGACGATCCTTTCGGCGCGGTGGAGTCGGTCAAGGCGGTCTCCGACATCTATGCCCCGGTGAGCGGGACCGTGATCGAGGTGAACGATACCTTGCCCGACAGCCCGGAAACCATTAATGACGATGCCTACGGAGACGGCTGGATGATCAGGGTGGAAATGTCGGACGCGGACGATCTCAAGGACCTCATGAGCGCCGAAGAGTACGCGGAGTACGTGGACCAGCAAAAAGACGAAGGAGACGAAGGCGGGGAAGAGAGCGGGGAAGAGGAGGAATAAGAGAACCCATGCGTTATACCCCCCACACGGCCGCGGATAAGGAGCAGATGCTCCGAACCATCGGCCTCACCCGGATCGAGCAGCTCTTCGACCATATTCCCGCGCCTCTGAGAGAGCGCGCCTCGGTCTCCCTGCCCGCCGGTTTAACCGAGGTGCAGGTGAAGCGGCGCATGGGCGCCCTGGCGGCGAGAAATGCCACCCCCGAAGGGTGGCACTTTTTTCTCGGCGGCGGGATCTATCACCACGCCATCCCCAGCGCTGTGGACGCCGTCATCTCGCGCTCGGAGTTCTCGACCTCCTATACCCCCTACCAGCCTGAAGTCAGCCAGGGGACCCTCCAGGCCATTTATGAATATCAGACGCTCCTGTGCCAGCTCACCGGCATGGAGGTGTCCAATGCCGGGCTGTACGACGGCGCTTCGGCGGCCGCCGAGGCGGTGCTCATGGCGCGCCGCCTTCAGCCGGAGGGCCGGCGGCGCGTGCTCCTTTCACGCGCGCTGCATCCCCAGTATCGCGCGGTGGTATCGACCTACCTCAAGAACCTGGGAGACGTGGAGCTGATGGAAGTCCCTTTTGACCGGAGCGGCGGGACGGACATCAACGCTCTGACAAAGTCCGCGGATGAGAAGACGATGTGCGTGGTGGTGGGCTATCCCAATTTCTTCGGAGTTGTCGAGGACCTCGCCCCGATTCAGGCGGCCTGCGCCCGCGCCGGGGCGCTGCTCGTAACCGTGACCACGGAGCCGCTCTCGCTGGCGCTGCTCCAACCCCCGGGGGCATGGGCGGCCGACATCGCCGTCGGCGAAGGGCAGGGCCTGGGCGTCCCCATGGCCCTGGGAGGGCCGGGATTCGGCTTTTTTACCTGCCAAAAGAAATCCGTGCGCAGCCTGCCGGGACGGCTGGTCGGGGAGACGGTGGACCACGAAGGGCGCCGCGGATTCGTGCTCACGCTTTCCACCCGCGAGCAGCATATCCGGCGCGAGAAGGCCACGTCGAACATCTGCACGAGCCAGAGTCTCTGCGTGCTGGCCGCGACGGTCTTCATGTCCACTCTGGGAAAAAACGGCATGCGCCGTCTTGCCGAGGTCAACGTCAACCGGGCGCACGAGACCCAGGAGCGTCTGGCTCGCGAGGCGGGAGTGGCGCCGGTTTTCAGCGGCCCTTTTTTTAACGAGTTTGTTGTCAATGTGAAGGGGCTGGCCCGGCGTCAAGGCCGTTTTAGCGCGGAGAAAATCCTCCCCGGGATTCCCCTGGCGCGCTGGTACCCGGAGCTTTCGGACAGCCTGCTGATCTGCGTCACCGAGATGAACGAACAGGAGGAGATCGAACACCTTGTCAGAGCGCTCTCCGGGAACTAATCCTCACCGCTCCGCTCCCCCTTTGATCTTTGAAAGCGGCTCGCCGGGAAGAAGCGGTTTCTTCTGGCCCGAAGAAAAGGGAAAAGGGCGGGAAAAGATTCCTGCGCGCATGCTCCGGGACGACATCCCGGGCTTTCCCGAGCTCGGGGAGCTGGAGGTGCTGCGCCACTTCACCCGGCTGTCGCACCTCAACTACGACATCGAGAGCCAGTTCTACCCGCTGGGCTCCTGCACCATGAAATACAATCCCAAGGTCAACGAGGCAGTGGCGCGGCTGCCGGGATTTTCCCTGCTCCACCCGCTCGCTCCCCCGGAGCTGATTCAAGGCGCGCTCGAATTGCTTTACGAGCTCGAAGGAATGCTCGCTGAGATCGGCGGCATGGACCGGGTCACGCTTCAGCCTGCGGCCGGGGCCCAAGGGGAGCTCACCGGGCTCATGGTCATAAGGGCTTGTCTCGGAGAGCGCGGCAACCCGCGACGGAAGATCATCGTGCCCGACACCGCGCACGGCACCAACCCGGCGAGCTCCACCCTGTGCGGCTATGACGTCGTGCAGATCTCTTCCAACAATCGGGGCATGGTGGAGGCCGGCAAGGTGGAGGAGGTGATGGACGATGAGGTCGCCGCTTTGATGCTGACGAATCCCAACACGCTGGGCATCTTCGAGAAAAACATTCAGGCGGTTGCCGACGTGGTGCACAAGAAAGGCGGCATGGTCTACCTCGACGGCGCGAATCTCAACGCGTTGATGGGGATAGCCAAGCCCGGGGACATGGGCGTCGACGTGCTGCACATCAACCTGCACAAGACCTTCTCCACGCCTCACGGAGGAGGCGGTCCCGGCGCCGGACCGGTGGGGGTGAAAGGCTTTCTTGAGGACTATCTGCCCGTGCCCCGGGTCGTCAAGAGCGGCGGAAATTTTCAGCTGCAGGAGGAGCTCCCCAAATCCGTCGGCCGGGTCCGCTCCTTCTTCGGCAATTTCGGCATTCTCGTGCGCGCCTATACGTACATTATCTCGTTGGGCGGCGACGGCCTGGAAGAGACCAGTCGGATGGCGGTGCTCAACGCCAATTACCTGCGCAAGAAGCTCGAGGGCGCTTACCACCTCCCCTATCCGGAGCCCTGTATGCACGAGTGTGTCTTTACCGACCGTCTGCAGCACAAAGAGGGGGTGACCACGCTGGATATCGCCAAGCGCCTGTTGGACTACGGCTTTCATCCTCCGACGATTTACTTTCCCCTGGTGGTTTCCGGGGCGCTGATGATCGAGCCGACCGAGACCGAAAACCGCGAGACCCTGGATGCGTTCGCCGAAGCGATGAGCGCGATCGCCCGCGAAGCGAAGGAGAACCCCGCCCTGGTGAAGAGCGCTCCCCATACCACTCCGGTGGGACGGCTGGACGAGGTGCGCGCGGCGCGTAAACCCTTGCTGAGATGGGAACCCGCAAACAAAGAAGGCAATAGGCAGTAGGCAATAGGCGGTAGCAGAATTTCTGATCTCTTCTCTTAACTGTTGCCTACCGCCTAACGCCTGTTTTTTACGGGACGACGCCGTAGCGAACGCGGTTGTCGTGATATTCAAAGCTGGCGATGACTTCGAGACGCGGCTTTCCGATCGAAGAAGGAATCGGATGAAACGGAGATGCCGCCTGCACGGCGCGCAGCGCCTCCTGGTCCAGTATGGAAAAACCCGAGGAGCGGACCAGGCGCGTCTTCTCCAGCTGGCCGTTTCCCAGGATCGTAAACTCCAGAAGCAATTTTCCCTGCATCCCCTGGCGCAGCGCCGGCTCCGGATATTCCCACACCGTTTCAATCGCCCGCTTGATGCTCGTAAAGTAGGAGATGTATTTCGGCTCCTTCGTGTCCAGCCGTACGGCCCCTTCATCGCCGGGCGGCCGTTCCCGCGAGGGGACCCAGGTGACCGGAGGCAAGAGATCTTTTAGCGTCGGCAGCGGTCGCTGCACAATCGAGATTTTCTCGCGCTGCCGCGGTTGGCTGGTCGGCTCCCGTTTTTCTTCACCTATCGGCAGATCCGGTATCCGCCGCGCCGCCATCTGGGGCGGGGCAGGGCTCCTCTTGCTCACCTGGCCGGCCGGCGCCTTGAGCGCCCGGCCGCGCGCTTGCTGGGCCGAGGCGGGGGGCTCGGGCTTTGTTTCGTCAGTCGGCGGGACAAGAGATACGGGGATTTTTTCAAGCGCGGGCTGATCTCCCCCGTGATCGGGCCAGGCGAACAGCAGGAAAAGGTGCAGACCTAGAGAGACAAGCAGGAAAGGGACCAGCGGATGGCGCGGCAAAACCACACTGTATTTTAACCCAGTGCCGGCTGGTTGGGCAAGGGCGCGTGGACCGGGACTCTATAGTGGCTGGCTTATAATTGCTCCTGAACCCCGAATCGTTTGCCGACCGCCTGTCCGATCACAACCAGGACAATGAGCAGGGCGAATATGAGGACTCCAAACGCACTGAGCTGTGGGAATGATCCATTATCCCAAAGATCGTAAATGACCACGGCGGCGGTGCGGTTCTGCGAACGCGCCAGCATCAGCGCGATGGTCAGTTCCCGGTACGCGTGAACCATCACCCAGAACCAACCTGCCATCAGTCCCGGGCGCAGCAGCGGCAGGTAAACGCGGCGGAAATTTGTCCACCAGCCCCCTCCCGCGACCGCGGCGGCCTCCTCCAGCTCGGAGTGGATTTGCAGCATCGAACTTGAAACGAAGCGCAGCGCCACCGCCATGTATCGGGTGACGTAAGCCAGGCCGATGATCTTCAGCGTGCCGATGATCGGCACTGGCACGAGCAGGTAAAACCACAGAAACGCCGTGCCCAGTACAACGCTCGGCATCGCGATCGGCGCGAATCCCAGAAAGTCGAGCAGCTTTCGTCCCGGC
>MGSR01000084.1:0-1550 GCA_001798565.1 Deltaproteobacteria bacterium RIFCSPLOWO2_12_FULL_60_16 | reverse complement strand
TAGCTCATAGTCGAAACCAGCAGCATCACCGCCGTGGCCGTCCCCAATCCCACCAATGTGCTGTTCCAGAGGGGGTATAAAGAATAGGCCCAGTCGTCCAGGATCTCCCGGTAGTTGCCGAGACTCATGGTTTGAAACGCCTGCAGGGACGGCGGCTGGTAGCGATCGAGAAATGACGCGTAGAGCATGACAAGAAAGGGGATCCCCGTAATCAAAAAAACCAGAGACAACCCGACCGCGCACGTCAGATACCGCCATCGTCCCAGGTCCAGACGGCGCGGTCGGAAGTCTTTCCCGGTCACCGTCTGGTACCGCTCTCCATGGCGCACGAGACGCAGATAGACGGCCAATAAAACGGCGCATAGAGCCAGAATCGCCATCGAATAAGCTCCCGAAAGGCCCCAGTCGGTCGGCGTCCGAGCCGTGTTATAATAGATTTCCGTCGTGTAAACTCTGACGTGCGCGCGTCCTCCCAGCAGGAGCGGCACCTCGAAAGTCTCCACAGTGTAAATCAACAACAACATGACGGCCGCGCCTGCGGCCGGCACAACCAGGGGGAGCGAGATCCGAATCAGTGTCGACCAGTGCCCGGCGCCCGCGACTTGAGATGCCTCTTCCAAACGCGGGTCCATAGACTGCAGCGCCGCGGACAGCAGTAAATAGGCCAGCGGCGTCAGCTCCAGAGAGTGAACCCATACCATTCCCCAGAAGGAATAGATGTTGAAGAGCCCTCTGACTCCGAGCATAGAGTTCAGTATGCCGATGCTCGGGCTCGCCATAAAAATCCAAGCGACCGTGATCAAGATACCGGGGATGATGATGCGTCCCAGGGTAATGATCCCGATCAGCCGGGCGAGTGGCGTGTTGGTACGGTGCACCAGCCAGGCGAGGAAGGTCCCGAGGCCGAAAGAAAGCAAAGTGGAGGTCAGGGCAAAGTGAAGCGTGTTCCAGGTGGCGCGCCAAAAATCGCCGCTGCTGAACGCCCGGACGTAGTTCGCGAGGGAGAAACTCGGATCGAAAAATCCCGCTTCGCCCGGCCGCTCGATCTTCAGACTGGTCCAGACGACCATCAACAGCGGAATAACGACCTGATAAACGAGAATCAGGATGATGAGCGCCAGAGCGAGCCTGCCGCCATCCAGAGCAATTCGCCGTCTCATCTGTGATAGGCCGACTTCCAGCTCGACCCCGCGTCAGCAGTACTGCTACTTTTTCTTTCCGATATACTGATTCCAGTACGCGTGCAGGCGGTTTACGATCTCATCGCTTATGTAGCCAAAGGGGACTACCTTGGCATCATCCGGCAGGTAAGGATGCTTGCCGATTAACGGGCTGCGAAATTCGTCGGCGACATATTTCTGACTTTCATCGGAGAGCGTCCAGTCGCTGAACAAGGCGGACGCGTGGGGATGTTGGGTATTTTTATTGATAACCATCGCGCCTGCGTAGGCGAGGATTGGCGCGGAGTAGACGATGGCGTAGGGCGTCTTGGGATCTTTCTTTTTGGCCTGCGCGCCGGCGTAAAGAAAATTATCGCCCTGGATCGCATG
>MGSR01000083.1 GCA_001798565.1 Deltaproteobacteria bacterium RIFCSPLOWO2_12_FULL_60_16 | reverse complement strand
CGGATAAGATTTCGACTAATGCCGCGGAGCTGGCTGACAATGACTACATACTGACACCGCCGGCCTGTAACGATACGCCGGTAACAGGAAAGACAACGGAGACCTCCACCTCGGTTAATTTCCAGACCGGTAGTGGTAAGGTCAACTTTATATTTGACCTTGCCGACAAGCTCGAATTGATCGGACCCGCCGCTTCACCATCGTTTCGCATAGGCGGGATTAGCCTCGGGATGCAGACCGAGTAGGGACCCTAAGCCGGGTTCCGAAATGGAAAGTCGGCTAGGAATCTCTAGTCCTCAATTCCGTATTCTTTCCACTGTGCCGCGACCTTGTCCAGGTGCTCTTTGGGCGGTAAAGAGATCGCCGGGTATTCGTGTTTCCTGGTGGCATCGATGGCGACCCGGGACCCTACCATCCGGATCGGGTGGTGTTGAGGGACCGAGGGCGGAGCCTGGGAGGGATCCAAGCCCACAGCCTGAATATCTCGTTCGATATAAACATCCTTATCCGGCCTGACTCTCCAGCTAAGGGCCCAATCGACCGCAAAATCATCCCGGACATCGATGTCGTCGTCGACTACGACGGTAATCTTTCCAAAGCCCGATCGCAGCGACCAGATCCCGTACATGGTCTGCTTCACCTGGCCTTCGAATTGCTTTTTCAACGACACGACAACGTAGGCCCCGCTTCCGCCCGCCTCTTTGAGTCTAACGTCCCTGACCGGGAGATTGAGGACATACTTGAGATGTTTGAATAGCGGCCACTCCCGGCCGATGCCGCGAATGCAGCTCGACTCCGATGGGGGCCGCTGGCTGATGAACGCCTGGTAGATGGGGTTGTTCCGAAAAGTCATGCACTTGATGACAAAGAAGGGGTGTTGTCCGGCCGGACCCATATATCCCGTGTACTCTCCGAAGGGGCCCTCCAATTCGCGCGCATTAGCCGGGATCTCGCCTTCGAGCACGATCTCGGCGGTCGCCGGAACCTCCAGAGGAACCGTTTCGCACGGAACCAGGTCCACGGGCTCGCCGCGGAGCCCCCCGGCGACGGCAAACTCGTCCAGGGTTTCGGACATCTTCGAAACCGAAACATACCCTATGGAGGGGTCGGCGCCGATGACGACTGCTACCGGGGTGGGTTTGTTTTGGTCATCATTTTTTTTCACATGCCAGGCCGCGTCTTGAACCTTGCCGATGAGGAAGCCGGTCTTGTTGGGACCTTTCACCTCCATGCGGTAGGTCCCGACATTGCGGACGCCGGTTTCCGGATCTTTCGTGATCACGTAAGGCGAGGTGAAGAACGGCCCCGGATCCTCTCCCACCGTCCAGATCGGCACCGGCAGCTTCCGAATATCCACCTTATCACCCATCAAGATATTCTCCTTGCAGGGCCCGCTCTTGACGATGCGCGGCGGGATGGGTTTCTCCAAGGCCTGGTCCCACTTGCGGTTGATCCCTTCCACCGTATCCGTCTCCAGTCCGATCGCGTAGATCTCCCGTGATGCCCCGAGCACGCCGGCGACCAGCGGGATGTTGAAACCCTTGATTCTTTCGAACATCAGCGCCGGCCTCTTCGCGGGCGCCATCTTGTAAAAGAGCTGCCGGCATACCGCGGCGATCTCCCAATCTTTATCGACCTCTTTTCTGACTCGTTTGAGCTTCCCCCTTTCTTCGAGGGCTGCGAGATAGGAACGAAGATCCCGGTATGCCATTTCTCCTCCTGGGCGAAGCGGTTGATGTTATAGCTCTGGGCGGTCAGGTATTATTTCTCATATTAACAGTCAATATGTCAACTAATTTGCCGGGAGAGCAAGAAGACTGCTAATCCGTGGACCGGGAAGGGGGTGAATTTAGCTCACGCGCGGATCTCGGTGCGCATGAATTTGATGTAGGAAATTGCGAAGCAGACAGCGACCAAAGCGATCAGTGTTGCGATCTGGGGCAGGATGAGCAAGAGACTTTGCCCCAGAGCCAAAGGGGTCTGCAGCATGCCCTGGGTCTGTTCCGGAAGAGCCACTCCGAGGCCGCGCGCCAAATTGAGCAGCACCTGCACTGTTTCTCCATAGAGGGTGCTCGGAGATATACGGCTGATCATGTTTGCAATAGCCACCTGACGGACGACCGCCTCGGGCGTTGAGGGGTCCGGGACGATGGCCCCGGCAATGATCTGAGCGATCAGCGGGGCAAAAATTGTCAGGAAGAGCCACAGCGCCAACGAACCCAGCGCAGCGGTTACGGTACGCTGGAACAGGAGCGAGAAGAGCAGCGCCAGCGCGAGCCAGAAACCGACGTATAAAATTCCCACGACCGTAAAGATCATCATCCGCCAGAGCTCTTCCGCGTTGGGCGGAAATCCGACCAGCACGATTCCAAGCCCGATGACCAGAAGGAGGACCGACGCCCAAAGGATCGCCACAGTAGTGAGTCCCGCGATAAACTTTCCGTTGATCAGGCTGTCACGGTAGATGGGTTGGGAGAGGACACGGCTGAGAGTCCCGCGGGCGTATTCGCCGCTGATCGCGTCGAAGCCGAGCATGATGCCGACAAGAGGACCGAGGAGGCCGAGAAAGGTCGCGAACGAAAACAGGCCGCCGCTTTGCGAAGTGAGAAGGAGAAGGAAGACAAATTCCGCCGGGGCGCTCTCGGCCTCCTGACGAATAGACTGGCCTGAGGCATAGATCGCCCAGACGCCGGTGAGCACGATGATGGCCAGCAGGATCATGAAGCGGCGGCTGCTGAAATGGTCTCCCAGTTCTTTCCAAAAAACGACGGTCATTTTTTATGCCTCACGGAAATACTTCAAGTAAATATCTTCGAGGGTCGTATCCTCCGAGCGAAGCTGGAGCAGGGCGAGGCCCCGTCTCGACACGAGAGCAAGCACCTCAGGCCGGACGTCCCGGGTGCAGCGCAGGAACCATCCCCGATTGCGCGCTTCCAGGCCTGCTACGCCGTGCAGCGCGCGCAGATCGCTTTCCAGCCCGTCCACGCGCCCTTCGACCTCCACCAGGAAATTCCACTGGCGCTCCTTGAAGACAGCGCTGCCGAGCTGGTCGACCTGGCCTTGGGCGATCATTTTTCCCTTGACGATGATGCCCACGCGATGACACATCTGCTGTACCTGGTGGAGCATGTGGGACGAGAGGAGCACGGTAAGGCCGCGCTCGCGGCTGAGCCCGGTAATCAAATCCAGGATGCGAGATGCCCCATCGGGGTCGAGCCCCAGCGTCGGCTCATCGAGGATGAGCGCTTGCGGCTCCTTGATCAAAACCTCCGCGATACCAAGCCGCTGCTTCATGCCGCGCGAGTACTCTCTGACCGCCCGCTCTCCGTCGTCGCCGAGCCCGATCTGCTCCAACAGACGGGTAATTCTCCGGCGGGCCTCGTCGGCGGGAATGCGATTCAAGCGCGCGATGTAGAAGAGATTCTCCCGGCCGCTCAAATCGTCGTAGAAGCCGGGGTTTTCCGGGAGGTAGCCGACCCGCTTCTTCACCTCCAGGGGCTGGTGCGTGGGATCGAAGCCGCACACCTTCGCCTGTCCGGAGGCCGGCTCGCTTAGGCCCAACAGCATCAGGATGGTCGTCGTCTTGCCCGCCCCGTTCGGTCCGAGAAAGCCGAAGATCTCTCCCTCCTCAACCTTCAGATTGAGATCGTTGACTGCGACCAAGTCACGGTAGCGCTTGGTCAGCCTGCTGGTTTCGACAACTGCGCTCATCGCCGGCCCAAACGGACAAAGACGACTCCCAGCCCTAATACCACGGCGGCGACAATCAGAGCCCCGATCCAGCCCCACAGCGTGGCGGTGGCAACCGTCACTCTGAAGGCAAGCGACTTGTTGGTGTCCTGGCTGTTGGCCAGGATGGTAATCTCATAGTCGCCTGCGATGGCCCGCGCGGGCGCGGTGATCTCCATCGAGATCTCGCGCAGCTCCCCCGAGTTGAGGGAGTCGATCTTGTCCGGCTTGAAATCGATCGTCCATTTATCCGGTTTTTTGGTGACGAAGGCGAGGTTGCGAACCGGCGCAGTGCCCGAGTTGACTACGACAAAAGGCACCGGAGTTTTTTGTCCTGCCGTCACGGACGCATTGAGCGTGCCGCCCGTGGTGCCCATCTTGAGATCCGTGACTCCCCTGAGCGTGACCTTGAGGTTCGTCGAGGCTTCAAAGGCCCCCGCACGCGCCCTCACAGTTACCGGGTGCTCTCCCGCTTTGGCCTGCAGCGGAGAGTCGATTTCGACGCTCAGGGTCTCGGTAGCGTTTTCCTTCAGTTGGATCGAAGAAATCTGCGTGTCGCCGAATTGCGGCTTAAAACGGATCGCCCATCCCGTGGGCGCCTGGCTAATCAGCGACGCGGTAAGCGGCTTGTTGGTCTCGTTCTTGAGATCGACGGTGAACTTGAGCGTCTGTCCCGAAGGGGTTGTCAACACGGGATACTGGCTCGTCAGCTTCAAACCGCCGGTCTCAACTTTTTTTGAAGTTATGCGGAAGAGGATCTTGTCGCCGTAGGCCGTCTTGCCGATCTCGTCTTTAGCGGAGACTTTTACCTCATAATTGCCCGGCTTGGTCTTGTCGGAGACCTTCGCCTTGAACTCGATCGTGGTCGATTTCTCGCCCTGCACCATAACGGAACGGACGGGATAACTGGGGTAGCGCGAATTGAAGCCTACCTCCCATCCTTCGGGAACCCCCTCAATGGCCAGGCTTACCCGGACCGGATTTTTGGTCCGATTGACGACCTCCGTGTCCATGGTGACTTCCTGCCCCTGACCGACGGTCACGTCCCTAAAGGGCAGAATCAGGTTGAACGATTCCTTGGACTCGACGTCTCGCTTCTTTTCGGCTTCTTTCTCGGCGGCGGAGATCGGCGCGCCGCCTGTGAGCGGCAGCAAAACCAAAGAGCCAATAAAGAAAACAACCAGCAAGCAGCCCCGCTTCAGCATTCCCGGCCTCATGTTAGTTCCCCCTGTATCGAAGTTTGTGGCTATCTAATTAATCATAATCCGCCGGCACGTCAACCCCCTCTACGTTTTTCCCAGCTGCCTCAGGGCTTCGTAGAGCACGATGGAAACGGCGTTGGAGAGGTTGAGACTGCGCACCCCCCGGCCCGTCATGGGGATTCGGTAGGCCCGCTCCGCGTTCGCCTCGAGGAGATCCTGGGGGAGACCGACGGTCTCCGGTCCGAAGATGAGAAAGTCGGTTTCCCGATAGCGCGCCTGCGTGTAGGAATGCGTCGCCCGCTTGGAAAAATAGAGCAGGCGCTCCTCGCCGTGCCGGCGGAAAAAACCGTCCCAGGAATCATGCAGGCGCACATCGACGTATTCCCAATAGTCCAGACCGGCCCGCTTGAGGTGCTTGTCGTCGATCTTGAACCCCAGCGGGGCCACCAGATGGAGAGGGGTGTCGGTGGCGGCGCACAGACGCGCGATGCTTCCGGTATTGGGCGGAATCTCCGGTCGGACCAGGACGATGTGCATCTTAGTTTTTGGGTTTATAGGGTCTATTGAGTCTATCAACCCAAAGAACCCAACCATCTCAAGGAACTCAACGAACCCTATCTGCTTTCGACGATAAAGGTCACGGGGCCGTCGTTGGTCACGAGCAATCTCACGATATTTTTATTAGGATTATTTTT